>DATBVH010000487.1:0-23398 GCA_036515395.1 Candidatus Angelobacter sp. | reverse complement strand
TCCAGACCTTACACCCTTAGATGCCGAATCCGTTACATCCGACAGCCCATGTACTCACGGTAGCCGCGACTGGAGCGAGCGGAGCGCTGTTTACTAGAGAGTTGTTACTCATTCTGGAGCGCGATGAACGCGTGCAGAGAGTAAATTTCATCGCATCAGACAACGCGCTGCGCGTCTTCGCTGAAGAACTTGGCATCAAAGGACGCAATAATCTTGTCGAGCAGCTACTCGGAAAAAGATCCGAAAAGATCCAGGCGCTGAACAACGACGACATTGGCGCGAACGTGGCCAGCGGTTCTTACCCGACGCGCGCGATGATTGTGATTCCATGCAGCATGGGAACTCTGGCCAGAGTTGCTCACGGGCTGGCAGGTAATCTTATTGATCGAGCGGCTGATGTTTGCCTGAAAGAAAAGCGCCCGCTGGTGCTCTGCACGCGAGAGACTCCGCTCAATCGCGTGCACATCCGCAACATGGACTGGGCTGCCGAAGCCGGCGCGACGATCTATCCGCTGATCCCCACCTTTTACAACCAGCCAAAAAGCTTTGAAGAGATGGCGCACCAGTTCGCGTGCCGCGTCTTGCAGTTTGTGGGATTGGAGCAAAAGGACGCTTATCAATGGGGAGAAGAAGGTTCACCGCGGAGGCGCGGAGGCGCGGAGAAATGAATTTTTTCTGCAATCCCGACCCTGAGCTTGCCGAAGGGGAGGGAGCCCTATCGTCACCAGGAACTTAGCAGCTTGTGCATTTTCACCCGTGAAAGTTTTGGCGCTATAGGGTTCCCTCACCCGCTACGCGGGATTCGGGATTTCAAAAGAAAACTCACATCTCAACCAGACGTCGCTTTGTCAAACGCTTTCCTGATCACGCGTAGAGCAGGCTTTTCTAATTTATATTGCGCCAGCTCGCTCCTTTTTGCCCAGCGCACCGCATCTGCGTCGCCGCCGGCGCGCAGCCCGCCACCTTGGACTGTGCATAGAAAATCGATCAACACATAATGGTATTGCGGTGCACAATCTTTGCCGGCAATGATGCGGTCCAGCACTTCCAGAACTTCGCCGGCCTTCACGATCAAACCAGTTTCTTCCAGGGCTTCACGTTCGGCGGCGGCCCGCAGCGTTTCTCCCAGTTCCACCACGCCTCCGGGCAATGACCATTCCCCCAGCAAGGGTGGATTGCCACGCTTCACCAGCAGCACTCGGTTCAAGTGGATAACGACAGCGCCGACGCCGACGATGGGGCGATCGGGATATTCCCGCGTAGTCGATTTCGGCTGAGCCAGCTTTAGCGACGCTGTTTTCGTCTTCATTGCAGCGAAAAGAAAGATCGCGGTTGCACATCGACAAACTTCCACTTATTGCCGGACCGCGCAACGACGAAGTTCAGCTGTTCATTTCTGCGCGTAGGCGCTCCGCCGTCCCGTGGCTGCGCTTCTATCTCAGCATCAACAGCAAGGCCGGCCTTATCGCCATGCACAGACGTGTCCACCAGATTGAGGTGAACGCGTATAGAATCCGCCTGCCCGAAAAAAGAATTGCTCTGCTGCTTGAAGAGCGCGCCCTCTTTCATCGCATCCAGATCAAACAGAGCGAGGAATCGATTCTGGCTGTGGGCCTGCAACGCTTCGCTGAGTTGCAGAAGCATTCGGGAAGCGGCTTGCGCGTCGAACGTAGCCGGTGTCGGCTGCTGTTGGGGCGGCGCGGTCTGTGCCGCCAACGTTGCGCAGACAAGCAGTGCGATCAAAGCAAGCATCGCGCCGCTACGCACGCTCACCGCCTTCAGGACCGTAGAAGACCACCCACGTCAGCAGATCTTCCGTGAAATCCTCAAAGCGGTGCACCTCACCGGCGGCGGCAAAGAGCGCATCCCCAGGTCCGAACTGAAATCGCTGGCCCTCGACAAAGAACCAGCCACGCCCAGCCGCGACAATATAAAGTTCGTCGCGCGTGTGGGGTTGTTGCAGATCGGTCCCCTTGGGTGCGTAGATTTCGACCGTCAAGGTGCCGTGGCGGAAGAGTTCGGCATAGAGTTTGCCGTCACGCGTAGGCAGCGCGTTTTGCGCGTCGGCTAGTTTGATGATGCGTTCAGTAGAGAATTCCATTTGTGGCTCTCAGTAAGTCCTATCCGCATGAATTCAGCAAAAGATTTCTTTTGATCCGCGTTCATCTGTTCATCCGCGGTGGTTCTTCCGAATCAGAACTCAATGCTCTGACCCCAAGTTTCTCCGAACACGGCGCGTTCGGGCGGGAACCTTCCGGCGTACATCTTGTCCTTACCTTTGAGCCGCCCAATGGCGAGCAATGCTACTACACGGACGCGCTCGGGAATTTTTAGCACGGCTTTTACCTGGTCTTCCATAAAGCCTTCCATCGGAGCGGTGTCATAGCCCATGGTTTCGGCGGCCCACATCATGGTGGTAAAGGCGATCATTGTCTGGCGGTTGGCCCACAGGTCAAAGGTCGGCTCAATACCGGCGGCTTTTCCCGCAGGAGCGCCAAGAAATCCTGAAACAGTCTTACGGAGTTTATCCTGCTCGGCCGGATCATTGAATCCGTGTTGCGCGCTGATGCGCAGCATCTCTTCCAGATCGCCGTCTTTCCATCCCAGAGGATCGCCGCAGGCGACGATCATTGCGCTGGCTTCTTCGATCTTGGGCTGGCCGAAAGCGGCTGCGCGCAGCTTCTTTTTCTGCTCGCGATCGCGCACCACCACAAAGCGCCACGGTTGCGTGTTGTATCCGCTGGGCGCTTCCAGTCCGGCGCGGATGATTTTTTCAAGGTCTGCGGAATGAATTGGAACATCTTCAAAGCTGGGCGTGGCGCGGCGTTCTTTCACGGCCTGGCTGAATGGTTTCTCTGCGGCAATTTTCGCCATGTTTTTCTCCCGTACAATTAGAAGCGCAATTGTTTCACAGGGATTCAGTGTTAGCCAGAACGCGACCCTGGAGTTGCATCAAAAGTTATATGGCTTTAGAGCAATACAATAAGAAGCGCCGGTTTAATGAAACGCCCGAGCCTGAAGGCAAAGTAAACCGCGGCGAGCAGCACCGCTTTGTGGTGCAGAAGCATCGTGCCTCACATTTGCATTATGACTTTCGGCTGGAAATGGATGGCGTGCTGAAATCCTGGGCCGTACCCAAAGGGCCATCGCTCAATCCCAGCGACAAGCGGCTGGCGATGCAGGTGGAAGACCATCCCGTTTCGTATTTCCATTTTGAAGGCAATATCCCTGAAGGCAATTACGGCGCCGGTACGGTGATGGTGTGGGACACCGGCACATGGAAGCCACTGGGCGATGAGCATGCAATGCTGAACAAAGGCGATCTGAAGTTTCAGCTCAATGGCGAAAAGCTGAAAGGCGAGTTTGTACTGGCCAAGATGCGGTCACGCAGGCCGGGATCGAAAGGCACGGAATGGCTGCTGATCAAGAAAAAAGATGACGCGGTGAAGCCGGGCTTCAATATCGACAAGCTCGATTACTCCGTTCTGACCAAACGCAGCCTGAATGAAATTGCCGGCGATGAAGGCTCCGACGAATGGCAGAGCAATCGCAAGGCAGCTGTCCGCAAGGGCGCGGAGTGGCTGCAAGGATCGGTAAATCGGGTAATCGAGAAATCGGGTAATCGGAAAACTCAAAAACAAGCCTCTGGAGCCAGCGCAAGCAAGTCCAGCACGACCAAAAAGAAAACCAGCGTAAAAAAAAAGAGTCGCAAGGCAGCATAAACGCGCAGCCTAAGAGAGTTGTCGCGGAAAACCTAAACAAGCTGTTGGCAAAAACTCCAAATGCGCGCCGCGCAGGCATGCCGCGGGAAATTCATCCCATGCTGGCTACGCTGGTGGAAGAGCCATTCGACGATGCGCAATGGCTGTTTGAGGTCAAGTGGGATGGCTATCGCGCCGTGGCTTTCATCCATGATGGCCGAGCGCACCTGGTTTCACGCAACCAGAATGAGTTGACCGACGAGTTTTCTGAGATCGCACAGGCGATGCAGGACTTGCCGGTGGAGAATGCAATCATTGATGGCGAAGTTGTAGCGCTGGATGAAGAAGGCCGCCCGTCTTTTAGCCTGATGCAGCAGCGCACCGGCATGACGAGCCCAGGCAACCGTGGTCCGCGGAACCGCTCGCTGCCAATCGTTTATTACGCGTTTGATCTCCTTTACCTCAATGGACACAACCTATTGGGCTCGCCATTGGAGCAGCGGAAAGCGCTTCTTCAGCAAATCATTCCGGCAGATAAAGGGTTTTTACGATATTCAGACCACTACGCTGAACAAGGCACGGCGCTCTTCGGCGTGGCACGTGATAAGGGACTCGAAGGCATTGTGGCCAAGCTGCGCACGGGTGCGTATGTGCAAAAGCGCTCGCGCGAATGGCTGAAGATCAAGATTACGCGACGGCAAGAGTGCGTGATCGCCGGATATACCGATCCCAGAGGATCGAGAGAAAATTTTGGGTCAATTGTCCTAGGGCTCTACGACGAGAACGGCAAGCTGGTCCATGTCGGTAACGCGGGCAGCGGCTTCACCGGATCGACCCATGCGGCGCTATGGAAAAAGCTGCATGCGCTGGAGACAGACAAGAATCCTTTTGGCGACAAAATTGAAAGCACGCGACGTCCGCACTGGATCAAACCGGAACTGGTGGCGGAAATCAAATTCTCTGAATGGACGCATGAGGGCGAGCGCGGGGGAATTAAAATGAGAGCGCCCATATACCAGGGTTTACGACTGGACAAGAAGCCGCGCGAGTGCGTGTTTGAATTTCCCCGGCATACCCAGGCTGAGGTTCGCAAAGCAGAAGAGGAAGCAGCAATCTGATTACAACATCCCGCTCGCTCAAAGCACATTTGCTGCTGGTGATGATTGCGTTCATCTGGGGCAGCACATTCGTACTGGTCAAAGCGGCGCTTGAAGATGCTTCTCCGCTCCTGCTGAACTCTGCGCGCATGATTGTGGCCGCAGTGCTGCTGGCCGTTTTTTATCGGAAGAAAATTGCCGTGCTGACCAAGCCTGCCCTGCAAGGAGGCGTTCTTGCAGGAATCTTTCTGTTCGCGGGCTACGCATTTCAGACCACCGGCCTGAGGCTGACCACGCCATCAAAGTCGGCCTTTCTTACAGGCACGTCATCCGTGCTGGTGCCGATTGTGTTGGTAGCGATCTGGCATGTGCGCATTCACATATGGCGTGTGGTGGGAATTGTTCTAGCTTTGATAGGACTGTTTTTGATGACTGTACCAGGCGGCGCGGGCGGGCTGGCTGATTTCGCCAACGTGAATCTGGGCGACGTCCTCACTATCGGTTGCGCCATTTGCTTTACCTTCCACGTTATCTTTGTGGGACGCGCCAGCCAGCGCTTTCCTTTTGAGCAGGTTGCATTTTTGCAAGTGGGCACAGCCGCTATTTTGATGACCATCAGCACGCCATTGCTGGAGCATCCTTATTTCCGAGCCACGCCCACCGTGATCGCAGCAATTTTGATTACCGGCGTTCTGTGTACGGCAGTGGCTTTCAGCATCCAGTCCTGGGCCCAGCAGTTTACGCCTGCCACTCATACGGCGCTGATTTTTACCACGGAACCGGTTTTTGCCTGGCTCACATCTTTTGTCTATCTCCATGAGCGGCTTGGCCTTCGGGCCGGCGCCGGGGCGTTGCTGATCTTGGGCGGCGTGCTGGTTTCTGAGCTTCTGGGACACGTCGAAAAGCCGGACGACGATCCCGTCGGGGCGGAATCTCCCGCCAGCTCTGGCGGATAACGCTGACCTTGCTTTGCGCGTCTAAGTGATAGCGCTCCAGTAACCAAAAGGAACCACCGGTCGGTGGAAGTATTGGATTTATAATCATTGGAGAACTTAGTCCGGAGGTAAGACGAAGTATGAACTCGCGTTTTGGCGCCCTGGTGTCACGCATGCGCACGCAAAGGGCACTCTCCACACTGGTGATCCTGTTGACATTGACGGTCGGCATTTTGATTGGCACTGTCCTGAGCCGGGGCAAAGTGAGAGGCTATTCAGGCCCCGACAGCTCCCTGATGCCGGCAATGCAATCACCGCAACAGTTGAGCAACACCTTCGGACAGGTGGCCCAGGCGATTGAGCCCGCAGTAGTGAACGTGAGCACGGAATCCACGCCAAAAGTGCGGCGGCGCAGCAATCGCGCGCCCGGACGGGGACAGCGCGACAATGGCGGCGATGATCCGTTCCAGGATTTTTTTGATCGCTTCTTTGGCGGCCAACAAGGCGGGCAGCAGGGTGGCCCGGGCGGCGGCGATGACGATGATCAAGGCCCACAAAGTCCATTTGGCGGTCCCGGAGGCGGTGGTGGACGCCAGCGTTCGCTGGGCTCGGGTATCATCCTGAACTCGAACGGTTACATCATGACCAACTTCCATGTGGTGGATAAGGCCGACCGAATCCGCGTAAAACTTTTTGATGAGCCGGCTTCTGTTTTGCACGATGCGAAAGTCATCGGCGTAGATACTGAAACGGACCTGGCCCTGATTAAGATTGACCCGCCAAAAGACAAGCCACTCGTCGCGGCGCGGCTGGGCGATTCCGACAAGATGACCGTGGGCGATTGGGTACTGGCCATCGGCAGCCCGTTTGATCTGGAAGCTACGGTGACCGCCGGCATTGTCTCCGCCAAAGGGCGAAATCTCCCCGGAGGACGCCAGTTCCAATCCTTCATTCAGACTGACGCAGCCATTAATCCCGGCAATTCCGGTGGCCCACTGGTTAGCATGAATGGCGAAGTTATCGGCATCAACACGGCCATCTATACGCAATCTTTTGGATACCAGGGCGTGGGCTTTGCCATGCCGTCAAATGTGGTTCGCGATGTTTATGAGCAATTGCGGACTGGCGACCACAAAGTTGCACGCGGATCCATTGGCGTTGAATTCAGCGCTGTGCCAAATCCGGCTGTGTTGCGCATTTACGGCGCGAAAAACGGTGTGCCTATTACCAATGTCCGGCCGGACAGCCCTGCTGCAAAGGCCGGTCTGCAAGGTGAAGACACCATTACGGCCGTCAACGGCAAGCCTATCAAGAACGGCGAGGAACTGGTCGGCTTGATTTCGGCCACTCGTCCCGGCAACAAACTGAATCTGACGTACCTGCGCAACGGCCAGGAAAAGCAGGCGACCGTGGTTGTGGCTGATCGCGCCAAGCTTTTTGGCGATCGCAGCGACCAGAGCACAAATGACGACACGCCCGATGAAAGCCAGCCCACACCGACCAAGCTGGGAGTAACGGTGAAAGCAGTTTCTCCGGAGATGGCCGAGCGCATGGGCACGGCGGAAGGCAAAGGCGTGCAGGTGGTGGACGTGAAACCGGGCTCATTTGCCGACGACCTGCAACTGCAACCGGGCCTGATCATCCTGAAAGTCAACAAGCAGCCGGTAAATAGTGAAGAAGATTTCCGCAAGATCACGTCACAACTTAAGAGCGGGCAGGATGTGGTGTTCCTTGTCCACTCCGGGCGTGGTGCGTCGGGCGGAAATACATTCATTTCCGGCACGCTACCGTAAATTGCGAACCTAAAATTCCGGGGCAGCGGACGACCGCCGCTCCGGAACAAAGTCCATTTCCAGGCTGCCCTGCTGATGAAATTTGCGGGTCCGGCCAATGACAAATTACGACAGAAAACCTGAAGGTCTTGATTCCATTACACTTCGGTAATCCAGAGCTTCACAACAAACTGCTGGCGTCCCAGCATCCAAACATGGGATGATGTTCGGACGGTTTGGCTCATTTTAAGCTGCCCTGGTCCGACCCAAGGTTTTTGAAAGTGCCACAGTTTGTTCGAGCAAATCCTCTTTGAGGTGAGTAAGTGCGTTCAGCCTTAAAAAAACTCGTGATTTTGAGCTTTGCCATGGTGCTGTGCTCGGGGTATGCTCCGGCGGCAACCAAGGCAACGAGTAAGACGGCCAAGCACGGACACCACAAAGGCAAGCGCAAAGCCTCATGGAAGAAAAAAGGCCAGCAAGGCATCAACTCTGAGCGGGCCACCGAAATCCAGCAGGCGCTGATCCGGGAAAAATATCTTACCGGCGAACCGAACGGCACATGGGACGCGCGCACTCAGGCAGCCTTGGTGAAATATCAGGGCGATAATGGCTGGCAAACCAAAGTAGTCCCAGACTCACGCGCCCTGATCAAACTGGGCCTGGGTCCAAACTATTCCGCGGAGTTGCTGAACGGTCCACCCAAAGCATCTCCCGCCGCGACCCCGAGCACCACAGCCTCGCGCGGCATTGAAGGAACAGCAGCCAAGCAGTAAAACGGTAGTTGGCTTTTAGCTCCGTGCATCGGCTGCTAGCGGGTTCCCTCTTTACTTCCTAGTTATTACCCATATTCGTTCAAGGCGGAAAGCTTCTGTTCCTAACGCATATTCCTTACTCAGATTTTTTGAGCCATGTTCCTTGAATTCTAATTGTTTTATAATTTAAGGCCATGGATACCCCCAACATCATTGAAGCATTAACCGAGCAGCGGGATCGAGTCGTCGCTGCAATAGAAGCTCTCACCGGAGGCCGCACGCGACGGGCCTCTTCCTCCTCCGCCGGCCCCCGCAAGCGTGGCCAGATGAGTGAAGCGGGAAGAAGAAGCATCTCGCTGCGCATGAAGGCGCGCTGGGCTAAAGCAAAAAAATCCGGCAAGAACGCGCTGTAATTACTAGAAAAGTTGATACTGCGATACCTGCCGAGGCGGGAGCGCATACGTGTGCCTGAGATGAACCGCCGAATCCATATGCGGGATTGCGCTAGTCCAGATTACTGCCCTGCGTCCAATGCGTTTTTAGGATTAGAAGCAAATAAAAAAGCGAGGGCAACTATCGCCCTCGCCTTTTCTTGATTCTAACGACCTGTTAGAACGCGATCCGCAGGCCGAACTGCACCTGGCGCGGAACGTCCGCCTGCGAGAAGAACAGCGGATTAGTAAGCTGGCTGGCGCTGGTAGGCTTCAGTCCTTTCAGTCCAGTAAATGGTCCTGTGATCAGGTTCACAGGGCCTCTTGCCGTTTGTACGATCCCGTTTGCCGGGACGCCGTTGATATCAAACGCATCATTCACATGGTTGAAGTTGACGTGATTCAGGATGTTGACCGCCTGCGCAATCAGATTCAATCGCACATTGTGCTCGCGATTGACATAGATCGCTTTCTGGAAGTTCATGTCCCAGGTATAAAACGGCGCACCCCGGTTGTTATCACGCGAAGAGAAGAAAGGTATGGCGTAATTACTGTCCAGCGTCTGACCGTTGATCTTGTTGGTTGTGTTGGGTATGCGCACGGAGAATGGCAATCCGCTGCGCAAGGTGATGATTGGTGAAATCGTAATGTCACCAAGGATAGCGGAAAGCGCTCCCTGTCCCGGCTTAAACGGCGTCACATACACAGCATTCGCGGTAAAGATGTGGGGAATATCGAAAACCGAGACCGCGCGGAACGAGCTAAGCATATCGGGCCGGAACCAGTTCTGGAAGCTGGCAAAATCAATGGTGTCGTCAATGGTCTTGCTCCAGGTGTAATTGGCCTGGAACTGCAGACCATGGGTGAACCGTTTTGTGAGAGACGCCGTGAGGCCATGGTAAATGGAGCTGCCATTGGAAGCATAGGTGGTGTGCTGGAACTGTGTGCCGGTTGGCGCATAGAGTGGTCCACCTGTGGCATCCGTGCACGTGGGATCGCCGGGGGGGCACAACGGTGAACCCACAGGAATCCGCGCATAGGCAGTCTCTACCGGCATCTGCAGATGTACGGCATGGTACATGTTGTATCCGAGTTCCAGTGAGTAGTCTTTCCCGAGCTGCTGGGCAATCCCCGCGCTGGTCTGGAAGCTGTACGGATTCTTGTAGTTCGGCGCTACGCCGTATCCGACTGATGCGCCCGGTGTAGTGGTGTTGATTCCTACCGCAGCGAAGTCAGATGGAGAGAGGTGACCGAATGGCAGTTTGCCGGTTGCCAGTCCCAGTCCCCAGAGTTGGGCCACTCGTGGGTCGGTTGCGCTCAGGATTTGCAGCACTTCATTGATATACCGTCCGCTGCCATCCAGCAAGGAACCATAGGAAGGAATCAGCACGTCAACCGGCGCATAATAAATGCCGGCCCCGCCGCGGACAAGGGTTTTGTGGCTGCCGAACACGTCCCAGGCAAAGCCCAGTCTGGGCGAAGCATAGAAGCTGGCCCCCAGCGGTGAAGGCTCGCCATCGACATCGAAGCGCACGCCACCGTTGATCGTCAGCCGGTTCGACATCTTCCAGCTATCCTGAACGTAGCTGCCAAAGTAGTGTCCCCAGCCGTGCCAGACTGGATTATTGAATCCAGCCACTACGTCCACCGGCAGGCCAAACGCAAAGGACTGTCCGGCGCTCAAGTTTGTGGTCTGTGGGCCTGTTGCAGGAAGGCCGTGGCCCAAATTAAACGCAACCAAGTGCCCCTGCACAGCCGGAGGCGCCAACGTGATCAGCGGAAGAAGTCCATCTTTGAAATCAAATTCATTGTTGAACCAGAGATTGTCTTGCACCGTATAATTTGCCGGACGATACGATGCCCCAAACTTGAAGGTGTGCGCTCCCCTGTTCCAAGTGATGTCGTCTTCAAACTGATAACGCTGCTGGTGGGCCTTATAGGGAATCAATGAAGGCTGGCCAAAAGTGGAAGTGCCACCCAGCCCGGGGGCGCCAAGATTGCCCAGGCTGAAGTTGATGCCGTTATCGGCGTTCGGCAAGGCCTCTGACCGATTGCGAGGCACAACCTGGACGAGCACCTGGTTGAGCAGGTTTGAGTTGATGGTCCGCGTCCAGGTACCCAGGATGCTGAAGTCGCGTACAAAGAGACCGCTGCCGTCGGGCGTGGAATTTGTGATGCCAGCGATGGCGGAATGGAAATTGTTATGGACGTAGCCAGCGCGCAAGGTGAAGGTATCGCGGTCACTCTTGAGGTAATCAAAACGCATGATTACGTTATGCAACCGGTCTGGAGCGTTGAAAACACCATTGTCGCGATTGAGTATCTTAGCGAGTTGGGGATCGTTCGTTGGCGTGAGCCCAGGGGTGATTCCGTTGGCAAAGCCTATGAGGAATGGATCCCCACTGGCTTTAAGAGCATTGACGTAGCACAGCTGATCTGGCGTTCCGCTGGTGAATTGTCCAGCGCAGTTGCTGCCCAGTCCTGGCGCGCTGATTCCCTGGGCCTCAGGCGAATTGAGAATGCTATTAAAGAATGGAGTGTCGAGCCGCTGAAACTCATAAGCGGTAAAAAGGAAGACCTTGTCCTTTATTACCGGTCCGCCCAGAGATCCGCCCATGTAAGCATTTTGGCTGAATGCTTTGGGAAAACCTTCCAGTCCATTGAAGAAGTTGGTGGCTTCAGTATGCTGATCGCGGAAATAGCCAAAGCCATCGCCATGCCATTTCTGGCCGCCGCTCTTGGTCACAATGTTGATCGCGCTGCCGTCTGTAAATCCGAACTCGGCGGCAAAAGCGTTGCGGTTTACCTGATACTCCTGGATGGCATCCACCGGCAGGTTGGTGACGCGATACTGGCCGGTGCCATATTCGTTTTCACCGCCATCAATAGTGGAAAGATTGTTGCGTCCGTTGCTGCCGCCGATGGAAAAGCCGGTTGTCAGGTATCCGGTAAATCCGGGGTTTTGCGCGCGCGTGGAATCTGAGTTGCTGACGCCGGGAAGCGTGTAAACGTCATTGGTAAAATTGCGATTCAGGTTCGGCAGTTCCTGCACCTGTAGAGAATTGATGGTGTTGGCCTGCTGCGACTGGTCGGTTTGAATCAGCGGTATGTTCTCTCCCGTGACTTCAACCACTTCACTGGCCACGCCGACTTTTAAATGCACGTCATAGGTTGCGCTCTGGCCTACGGTAAGTTCCAGGTTCTTAAAGACTTCCTTGGAAAAGCCCGTCGCGACGGTGGTGACCTGATAATGGCCGGGCTGCAGAGCGGCCAAACGAAATGCGCCGTCAGACCCGGTCTTGACCACCTTGGAGATGCCGGTGCTTGTATTGGTAGCCGTAATTGTGGCCCCGGCGACCACGGCGCCGGCCTGATCCATCACAGTCCCACGCAAAGTCGCGGTGGCATAATCCACCTGGCAGAAGAGCGTTGGCGTCATCAAAAGAGCAAATACTAGTACGGCAAGAATGAAGTTTCTGGACTTCATTGGGGAGTCTCCTTCAGGCGTTAATATGCTGCCATGCACAAAATGAATGGCCAGTCATTCACAGCACAGAAATAGGGCTTAAATGCTCGCAAGGGAGTGAAACACTATTCAGCACTGGAGTCAAATATTTATTGGGTCAGGGTACTGGGTCTGGCAGGATGTGATGGCCCATTCCTGACAGTGCCTGAAGGGCAATGGCTTTCGCTCGTGACCTGTACCGCATGACAGCGGAAACGAGACTATAAGGACGATTTTTTGTGACAGCGCCATTCTTCTGCCGTGATCTCCCAAATCTCTGAAGGCAAGCGGCCGGAAACATAGTCGCGATCTTCCCTGGCAATCACGCGCATTCCCTGCTTCTCCGATATTCGTCGAGAGGCGGCGTTGGCAATCGCTTTGGGGACGCGCAGTACCGGAAATTTGAGCACTTCAAACCAGTAGTCGGTTATGGCATCACAGGCTTCGGTCATCAATCCTTGTCTTTGCCATGGAAGGCCCAGCCAGAAACCGCGATTGTCGGTTTCACTTCGAAACAAGCTGATAGCGCCGATCAGTTGATCCGGCGCGGGTTTCAAGCGAAGCGTCCATGCCCATTCGTCACCGCGTGCGACGGCCGGCAGAGTAATGTCGCGATAAAACTTGTAAGCGCCATCGAGCGGATACGGCCACGGCACAGCGTTTCTGATATAGCGGACGATCTCCCAATGTGGGAACAAGACCTGCGCCTGCTCGGCGTCGGCCAGTTCCAGCGGACGCAGGATGAGCCGGGATGTTTCCAGGGCAGGAACCATTGCCCTGCGATCATAAAAGAAATCACTGGCGCGGCACATGCGGCCGGAGACCTCTATTCCAGCTTCAGCTTGTCTACGATCTTGCGCCAGCGGCCATACTGCGCCACAAGCTGCAGCACGCGCTGGTGCTGCACATGGCTCTCCACGGTGCCAGTGAGAGTAACGTCCCGGTCGTCGACATCGACTTCAACATCGGAGCCGCTCAAAATGGGATCGCTGCTCATCAGGTCGTCAATGGAATCATGTATCCGCCGGTTGGCGTCGGTCTGGTCGCGCGGAGGAGAAGGCTGCGGGGCCGCCTGCGGCTGGGAATTGTCATGCGCGGAAGAATGTGCGTCGGAAGGTTGTTGCTGATTTCCAGTGAACGCGGCGAGCGCCGCGCAGAGAAGGAACAGAGAGATGCCAGACATATATCCTCCACCTGACTTCTCCCAAAGACAGTGTGGCACGATTGCGTGAGGTATTCAATGTCTCTGGCGCGAGCTGTAACCAGAGCAGGTTTTCTCACACGCTTATCCCGCTTTGGCCTTCGGCTTCTCTGCCGAGACTTTCTCTGCTGGATCAGTAATCAGCCGCGCGCTGTGGTTATAAGTGATGTAAGCCCAGGCCCACTCGATCATGACAAAGAAGCGATTGCGGAAGCCGATGAGGAACAGCAGGTGAATGAATAACCAAGAGAGCCAAGCAAAGTAGCCGGAGATATGAATTCTGCCGGGGAAATCAGCGACGGCGCGTGAGCGTCCGATGGTCGCAAGACTGCCTTTATCAAGATATTCAAAGTTCTCGCTCGGCTTGCCTTCTACTGCACGTTTGATCTGGCGTGCGGCGAACTTGCCCATCTGTATCGCGGCCGGCGCAACGCCCGGAACCGGCTGGCCGTTGTGCCGCCTGGCCGACGCAAGATCCCCGACGACGAAAACTTCCGGATGTCCCGGCACGGTGAGATCAGGCTGAACAATTACGCGACCTGCTTTATCGACGGGCACCCCCAGCATTTTGCCCAGCGACGAAGCAGCGACGCCCGCGCCCCAAAGAATGACCGACGCAGGAATCTTTTCTTTGCCGACAGACACCACTCCCGCCTCAATATTGGTGACCATGGCGTTGGTGCGGACTTCAACGCCCATATCTTTCAACTGGCGCTCAGCGCTGGCGGAAAGATCTTCTGGATAGCTGGGCAAAACACGCGGGCCGCCTTCCAGCAGAATAATGCGCGACTGCCGCGGATCAATGGCGCGAAATTCTTTCATCAAGTGCCGACCGGCGATGTCAGAGATCGCACCTGCCAATTCCACGCCAGTTGGCCCTGCGCCTACCACAACAAAATTCAGTGGCGGCGGAGGCCGATGCGCAATCACCTCGCGTTCAGCGGTCTCAAAGGCCATCAGGATGCGCCGGCGAATCTCGGTGGCGTCTTCCAGGGTCTTTAAACCGGGGGCAAACTGCTCCCATTCCGGATGGCCAAAATAAGCATGCGTGGCTCCGGCAGCCACAATCAGGTAATCGTAAGGAAGCTCAAGGCCATCCAGCAGGACAAGCCGTTTTTGCAGGTCAAAACCCTTTACCTCCCCCAGCACGACCTCAGTATTGGCGGCCCGCCGCAGCACGGTACGCACGGGAGAGGCAATTTCAGCAGGTGAAAGCACTGCCAGCGCCACCTGATAAAGCAGCGGCTGAAAGGTATGGTGGTTTTTGCGGTCCACCACGGTTACGTCCACAGGAGCATTGGCCAGGGCCTTGGCGGCATTCAGCCCGGCAAAACCCGCCCCAATGACCACTACCCGAGGTCTAGTAACGTGCTGTGTCATCGGTAACATTGTAGCCAGCCATAACCCAACGTACACTGCTGAAGGTAAAAGCTTTATTGGCCCCACGGCCGGAGAGCTGGAGATCGGACGACCGAGAAAAGCGCGATTTTAACGAGCAGTTTCTAAGCGCGCTCCCCGATTGCCTTCCCTGCGGCTCCGTGCTACGTTGCAGCCAATTCAGCAGCGCCAAATATATAGATCGTTTTGCTGACGCCCAGGATTCTTTAGTCTAGTGAAACCGGATTCTTTGGTACGAGTTTAAACATGCACATTGATGATCTGCTCAGAATTGCGATGGAGCGTAAAGCCTCCGACTTGCATTTGAAAGTTGGCAACTATCCGCACGTGCGCGTGGACGGCGAACTGGTGCCGCTGACCGAGCAACCACGCGTTTCCGCGGAAGACATGTTGAACATGGCTTTCAGCATGATGTCCAACCGGCAAAAACAAAAGTTCAAAGAAGTGGCCGAGCTCGATATGGCCTATGGCGTCGCCGGCCTGGGACGCTTTCGTGTCAACGTCTTTCAGCAACGCGGCAACGTCGGACTGGTACTGCGCGTGATCCCCACCAAGATCCGCGCTCTTGAAGAACTTTATCTGCCCAAAGTAATTGAACACATTTGCGAAGAGGCCCGCGGACTGGTGCTGGTAACCGGCGTGACCGGTTCAGGTAAGTCAACCACACTGGCCGCCATGCTCGATCGCATCAATTCCAGCCGCTCTGAGCACATTATTACGATTGAAGACCCTATCGAATTCCTTCATCGTGATAAGAAAGGTTTTGTCAACCAGCGTGAAGTGGAGGTGGACACTCCCTCGTTCGGGTCAGCCTTGCGAGCTAGTTTACGTCAGGACCCGGACGTGATCCTGGTGGGCGAAATGCGCGATCTGGAGACGATTTCCACCGCGCTGCACGCCGCCGAAACCGGTCACCTTGTTTTCTCAACACTGCATACACTGGATGCAGTTGAAACCATCAACCGTATCATCGCTGTATTTCCTCCACCGGAGCAGAAGCAAGTGCGTATGCAGTTAGGCGCCACATTGCGGGCCGTCGTCAGCCAGAGACTTGTTAAGCGTGCTGACGGTGCAGGCCGCGTCCCAGCCACTGAGGTCCTGATCTCTACCGCGTTTGTCCGCGAGTGCATCATGACCCCGGAAAAGACGCGCCTGCTTCATGAGGCCATTGGCGCCGGTACCTCCCAGTACGGTATGCAGACGTTCGACCAGTCCCTCTACGATTTGTACTCGCAAGGCCTGGTCAGCTATGAAACCGCCTTGGAGAACGCCAGCAATCCGGACGACTTCAAGCTCAAAGTGCAAGGCATCCATTCCACAGCCGATGCTGCACGCGAGCAAATGGAGCAAGCCGGATTTAGCGCCGGAAGAGCGTAATAGCTCAACTTGTAAACAACCACCAAACGAAATACCCAGAGGAGACGTTGGAAGAAACGACGTCTCCTTACTTTTTTAAGAACGATTGTGGACCGCAGGACTAGGCATGGGTAGGCATGGGGAGAGAAGCCCTCGCCTGCGATGCGATTCGTGAGAAAATGTAAATCGAGCCCCATCCTTTCGCAAAAAGCGCAAAAGGATGGGACATCCGGCCACTTCCCGGTTTTGTTGAGGGTTACGGTGCCAAGGCTGTCAGGTCCTGGCTGATCCAAGTGGAACCGTTCCACAATAATTGATAAGTGTGGTGGTTAGCACCCATGAAGACAACTTCCGCGTTGTTGCCTCCTAGAGTATAGGTTGACAGGGCGCTTCCAGACGCAGCCGGCGGCCCACCCGACAAGGCCGTGAGATCCTGGCTTATCCACGTAGACCCAGGAATCCAGACCAATTGATAAACATGCTGATTTGTCCCTAAGTAAACCACCTGCTCGTTGTTTGGCCCCACCGAGTAGTTTGCCAAAGCGCTTCCCGGAGCAGCTAAGGGCGCAAGCGTACCAGAAAAATTAGTCAGATCCTGTCTTATCCACGTAGACCCAGGAATCCAGACCAATTGGTAAACATGCTGATCAGCGCCCAAGTAAACAACCTGAGCATTGTTGCCGCCCAAGGAGTAACTGGTCAACGCGCTTCCCGTCGCCGCGAGAGGAGAAAGCGTACCGGAAAAACTAGTCAGATCCTGGCTTACCCACGGAGAACCGGAAGCCCACGCCAGCTGATAAATGTGTTGGTTAGTCCCTTCATACACCACTTGCACATTTGAGGGGCCAACAGAGTAGGCAGTAAGCGCACTTCCCGCCATAGCCAATGGCGTGCTCGCTCCCGCAATGGCTGACAGATCCTGACTCACCCAAGGCGCATTGTTCCAGGCCAACTGCTTGACGTGCTGATCAGTGCCCAGATACACCACTTCCGCATTTAGAGAGCCTAGAGAATAACTGAACACCGAGGTTCCAGGGGCAGCCAGATTACTAAACCCGCCCGACATGGATGTGAGGTCCTGACTGATCCAGTTCGAAGGAGGACCGGGCCAAGCCAATTGGTAAACATGCTGATTGGCGCCGACATAGTTAATATTGGCATTCGATGAATTCAGGCTGAAACTGCTCAGCCCGCTATCCACCGCCGCTAGGGGCGTGCCAGTTCCAGCATTCGCTGTCAGATCCTGGTTCACCCACGTCGAACCATTCCAAGCGAACTGTCGCACATGTTGGTTCGTATCCAGAGAGGCCACTTCAGCATTGGCGCTGCTAAGGGTGTAGCTCTTTAAAGGAGATAGACATGAGCGTAAGGCGCGATTCACGTTAAGTCGCCCTCCGGTAATGGTTTTTCCCACGAGCGCTGAAATCGGGTCAACGGCATTGAGAATCGTGCTCTTGACGGTAAGGGTATCCAGGTTGCAAGCGGAAAGAATGAGCGCAGCCGCTCCGGAGACGTGAGGGGTTGCCATTGAAGTCCCATCCAAAGACTGGTAAGTCGCCCCTGGAAAGGTTGATAGGATGCCAACTCCGGGAGCTCCCAGATGTACTGTAGTTGATCCAAAATTGGAAAATGATGCGAGCTGATCGTTGCTGTCAGTTGCGGCCACGGCGAGAACATATTGGGTGTTGTAGCTGGCAGGATATTCGGGGATTGTGTTATTGTTGGTTCCGCTGTTGCCGGCAGCAGCAACAAATAACATATTGTTGCCTCCCGCCCGGTTGATTTCATCCAACAACGCCTGTGAGAATGGGGCACCGCCCCAACTGTTGGACAAAACCCGCACATTCGGGCTTTGCGAAGTCAGGTTCGCCAGTACCACGAATTCAATAGCATTAATGGCGCCCGCGGTTGATCCAGCACCCGTAGAATCAAGAAACTTGCTCCCCATGATCGAAGTGGTCCAATTCACACCAACCACTCCGACACCGTTATTTCCGGTGGCGCCTATTGTGCCAGACACATGTGTCCCATGGCCGTTATCGTCAAACGGATCGCAACTATTGGTAATGGCATTGAACCCGTGGGTCCCGGCCGCACAAGTAATATTCACACCTCCAATTCTTACAGTAAATAATGCAGGTGCGCTCCATACGTTGCCCACCAGATCCGGATGCGTGTAGTCAATGCCGCTGTCAACCACTCCAACCGTCACACTGGCGTTCCCAGTGTTCTTCTCCCACGCTGAGGGCGCGCCGATTTTCTGCAGCCCATAAAGCGATGAAAAGCTCGGATCATTCGGTGTGCGATTTACACGAATGATAAAGTTCGGCTCAACATATTCCACATCCAAGCGTGAACGGATTTGCTGAATTAACTCTGCAACATTCCTGCTCCGCGAATGCAGCCGGCGTACAGGAATGCCACCGATTAACCGATTTTCATTGATGTCATTTCCGGCGGCAATTTCCGCGAGAGATCTCGCCTCTGCCTGTTCTAACAATGCTCCCGTAAGATGTCTGGAATGGTTGAATTTAACCAGAACTTCGTTACTCACGACCTCATTACCATTGAATAGATCCGCTTTCAACTGGGCGTTGCTTGATATTGATGCTAACAACACAATCAGGCCTACTAGGTATTTAACCCTAGAATAAGTCATAGGTTCTCCTAAGTTAAGTGGTTTATGCGAAAATCAAATTTTCACTAGCGGACGGCGTGGCATTAACAAAGCATAAGGATACTTCTAGCTTGATGTATTCTATACTTTATATCAATAGTATTATTTTGATGTTTATAGAACACGGCCTTTTTGATAATCATTGTTTGCAGAAGCTTATGAAAGATTGTGAACTATCTTCAAACCATTTTCCCTGAGCTAACCTTCTCGAAAATAGAACAAGGCGGCCGAGTCGCCCAAACCTTACTTATTTTCTTGTCCCCGTCAGCACATGGCGGATACCTTGGCACCCATTCTTTTCGCGCTTTCTGTGAAAGAGTAGGATTCGACACAGTATTCCTTTCCCTGTTTCGGCGCACCAAAAGAAGTGTCAGGGGCTGACTTGAGCTTTGGCTCGAGATGAGCGCAGTGAATCAAGGGCTGCGAAGTCGGGCCGCCAATTGTCTGCAAACCATCCTTGCGCCGCAGGCCCGGGGTCCCCGACACGCGCTTCGCGTGGCGGGGTGGAGATCCGCGCGCAGCTGCTCCCAGCAAGTATGGTTTTGGCTTGCTGGGGCGAAAAGCAGCGGAGCGCGCAAAAAATTCCTCTGCCGCATCCTTTGACTGAGCGCAACGGGTGGCAGTTCGTCCCACAGTAGTAGAATCTCAGGCTCTGTACAGGATCGCAAAATCTATGCACCCGACACTTCTCGCCACATTCTTGCAAACCCCTGGCACAGCGGTGGCAATGTGCTCCGCCCTCATCGCGCTTTTCTTGATCGGGATATGGGCCGCCAAAAACGATATTGCCCAGGCCCGCGGCCTGGACAAGATCGTGGCCTTGACCAATCTGAGTTACGCTGCGCCGCTGGCGGTCTTCGGCGCACTGCATCTCTTTGGCCCGCAATTCGTCAAAGACCTTGTGCCGCGATACATGCCAGGGCGTATGTTCTGGGTGTATTTCGTTGGCTGCGCGTTGATTGCCGCGTCCCTGAGCATCGCCACCAAAATTGGCGTGCGCTGGTCCGGCCTGCTGGTCGGAATCATGATGTTCATGTTTGTCGCGATGCTCTATCTTCCTTCAGGGCTGCGCCACCTGCACGCCAGAATTACCTGGACAATCGTCTTCCGCGAGTCGTCGTTCGGCGGCGCCGGCTGGCTCCTTGCGGCAACGGCAAAGGACGGATGGCGCGGGCCCGTCAAGAGCACGCTGATTACAGTGGGGCGCATAGCCATCGCGCTCGCGGCAATTTTTTTTGGCATTCAACACTTTCTCCACCCACTGGGACTTCCCGGAGTCCCGCTCGAAAAACAGATGCCTGCCTGGGTACCGATGCCCGTGCTCATTGACTATGTGACTGGCGCGGCTCTTATCGCTGCCGGGATATGCATTCTGCTGAACAGGAAAGCTCGGACCGTGGCAGCCAGTGTCGGCGGTTGGATTTTGCTGCTGGTCCTCGTCATCTATGGGCCTGTCTTGATCATGGCGTTGTCCGACCCGGGCCTCGAAGTCAAGATAGAGGGGATCAACTATTTCGCCGATACGCTGCTGTTTGCCGGAGTCATCCTCGCGGCCGCAAGCGCGGCAACACAATCACGCACGGAACTTTCTGCTTCAGATTAGGTAGCATGTTCGTTACGACCGATCTCCATCCACCACGCAAGCAGCGTGCCGGAGAGTGGCGCAAGGATATGTTTTTTAAATCCTTACGGTCCGCCTCGCAAACAGCGCGAAACGATGGGACCTTGCCCAGGCTACTACCAGCCATTCCGTAGCGCGCGCTATATATCAACAGTTCCTCTCACTGATTATGCAAGTCTCGCAGGAACTCCGCCGGGACGGGCTCGCCCGTCAGAGTCTTCAAAAACTCTTTCAGCTGCCGCTTCTCGACGGCCGACAAATGCAACGGCTGGATCTGTTTCGGCCCACCTAGAAAAGTTCCTTCGGGGTCGCCACCGCGATCGTAAAACTCGATCACGTCATCCAGCGTCGCGACCTGGCCATCACGGAAATACGGAGCAGTTTCGGCCACCTGCCGCAGTCCCTTGGTGCGCCACAGGCCCACGGGAATCGTCTGCCGGCAGAAGTCTCCGTTGCGCGTTGTCGTGGGATCGTCACTGAAATGGCCATTCACGTTGAAGTTGCCGTCGGCAACCGCAGGATCGCAGATCAGCGCCTGGTTGGCCGTGCGGCCTTTTTCGGTTGGGTCAGCGTGTGGTGAGAGCGTGGTATCAATCTTCAGGCCAACCACATGAAAGTCGTCGTCAGAGAGCAGGGGTCCGTTGTGGCAGCGCACGCAACCCGCCTTGCCGATGAACAGTTTCAATCCCATTTTCGCATCGCGGCTGATCGCGTCACGCTGTCCGGCGACGTAACGATCAAACGGCGCATTGCGGCTGACCAGCTTGCGCAAGTAGGCCTCAATGGCTTTGCCGTAGTTCACCAGAATTCGATTCACGATTTCCTTGTCCGCAGCACTCAGGCTGTTCCAGTTGGCCTGGTCAGTGTATGGAGAGCCGGTGGCGGGAAAGCGTTGTTTGTTGGCCAGCAACGGGCTGAGTGGAAAATCCGGAAACGCCGCGTTGTAGTCGTCACGATAATGATCAAAGATCACGTGCGCCAATTGCAGACGGCTGCCATTCTGCACTGGCGGACCTTCCGGCTCGCTCTGCGCGTCAAACCATTCCGAATCGGAAAAGCCGTCGTTCTCGCGCCAGTGCGCTCCTGCGCGATGGATGTAAAACACCGTATTCACCACGCTGCTCACGTTGCGCGTCATCCATGCCGAGCCTAGCGCGGTCGCGTTAGGAATCGGTCCGCCATTGTTGGAGCGGATATCGTACAGCCAGACCGATTCCGGCATGTGGCAGTTGCGGCAGGCAATCTTGCCGACCTCACCAATCGCGCCCAGCTGTCCTTCCTGCGGAGTGCCGATCTGTATGGGACCGGAGAGGCGCGGCTCAAAGAAAAGTTTCTGCCCAAGCAGAGTCGCCGTGGCTGAGTCTCGATACTTGTTGGTCGCGTCAACGGGCAGGTCAGGAAGCGGAGAGAGCGTCTCAATCAAGGCGCGGTCAGCCGGCGAAAAAATTTCACTGTCGTTGGTTCCCTGCGCGGCAGGCCTTGTTGCGGCAGAAGCCCCGGCCGGAGCGCCGGCATTCAGGGACCAGGATGACAACAAACCCAGAAGCACCAGAACTGAGAACGCATATTTCATTGGCTATCTCCCATCCGCGCAAGATTACCACTTGACCAGGGAAAGCGATGTTAAATTATGCCTTATGCTTCCCCAATGCTCGGCCAGATCTTCCCATCGTTGTGGTAGCGGGGGATAGTGTTCCGAAAAAGTAACTCTGTGTTATTGCTTCTTCTTTTTTGTGGTCGATTCCGGCTGTGCGCCGGTAACGCTGGCCAGCACGTGATCGAATGCTTCCTTGGCCGTCATCTCTTTGCTGCGGCTCTTGTTTTGCCGGTATTTGTGTTCACTGTTGCAGGTGCGGCAGCGCGTTCGCAGAACTTCTTCGCCCATCATGGAAACAACTGAATGGTCGGTGGTGCGTTTGCAGCGTGAACAGTGATCGTCAATATCATCGCCAAGTCGCATGGTCCCTCCGTAGCGTTCTGCCTATTTTGCCGTAAAGCGGGCGCGCTGTCTCGCTGGTTTATGATTAAATCTCTATCGTGCCTCTTCCACAACGCGGCAAATTTATCACCTTTGAAGGTCTGGATGGCGTGGGCAAATCCACGCAGATGGAAAATCTTGCCGTGTACCTGCGTGGGCGAGGCATCGACCTGATCACCACTCGCGAGCCAGGAGGAACCGCGATAGGAGAAAAGCTGCGGACCGTCCTGCTCAGCTCGCGCACCGCCGGCTTGTCGCCGCTCGCGGAACTCGGACTTATGTTTGCCGACAGAGCGCAGCATATTGACGAACAGATTCTGCCCGCCCTTGAGCGAGGCCAATGGGTCCTATGCGACCGCTTTACCGATTCCAGTGAAGCCTATCAGGGAGGCGGCCGCGAGCTTGGCAGTGAGACTGTCCTGCAACTGCATAAAATTCTGTGCCGCGATCTCCAGCCCGATCTGACTATCCTGATGGTCTCTGACGTAGCGCGAACAGTCGCGCGCGCCCGCCGCAGAAACGTAGAACAATCCAAGACGATGGCCGACGACGAAAACCGTTTTGAGAAAGAAAACCGCGCTTTCTATAACCGTGTGCTGGCGGCCTACATGGCTATCGCGAAGCGCGCCCCGCAGCGCGTGGTCGCCGTAGAGGCAGCCGATCCCATCGGCAAAGTCCACAAAAAAATTGTGAGCGTCGTGGACGAACGCCTGTTCCCGGAGAAGCCTCTCTCAAAGCAGAAGACGCTCTGAAACTGCATCTCGTCCCACGATAGTTTTTAGTATTAAGTAAAAAAACAGTTCGCCGCGGCATCATTGCGCGACAACTCGAGAGCTGCTGCTGCACATCTTTCCAATCAACAAGCCTGTTCCCCACCAATCATTGAGGTACCAAATGAAATCACACAGGCCGCTTTTTTGTTGTTACGTTTTATTGTTAGCTTCGATCTTCGCCCTGGCCACAGGATGTGGCTC
>DATBVH010000486.1:0-5208 GCA_036515395.1 Candidatus Angelobacter sp. | reverse complement strand
CATCCGCCCCAGACCTGCAATGCCAGATATGCCCACCCGAATGCGGAGAACACCCAGCCGAGTTGAACAGTGCTGAGATGCAAGTCGCGCTGAATAGACGGACCCGCGGTGTTCACGTTGATCCGGTCAATATAGGTAAGCCCGTACATCAGGCAGACCATAAAGAGCACGAGATTGGTAGAGGAAAAAATCCTCTGCAAAGGGCTCCACGTATCGGCAGGAGAGAGTTTAGTATTGGGGGTGGCCATATGAGTGCCGCCAGTTTTATCAGGAAAGCGGCCCTGCGGCAATGATCTTCTTGTGTTCGCCTAGACAGCGCTACCGTTTCGATTAAGGCACGTATAGATCGATTGGCGTATACCCTGCACCCCCTAATATCCCAAGCAACATCCAGCTACTTAGCGTGCATCATACTGTTTTACGCCACTCGTCAAAAATCCGAGAAAAGAGACCCCATTGCCCCAAACGCTGGTATTTAAAAAGCCCGGAAAAGCATTGCCACAACCAACTCTGGCAGCCGTGAAGAACGAAATCAGGCCCAAAAAGTCTGCCGCGATGTTTGCGGGCATGGCCGAAGCTGAAGTTATCCGCAGGGCCCAGGCGGGCGACGCAGCTTGTTTTGAAGCGCTTTATAACCATCACAAGCGGCGTGTCTTTTCTCTCTGTCTGCGCATGACCAATAATTACGCCCAGGCGGAAGACTTTACGCAAGAAGCTTTTCTTCAGCTCTATCGCAAGATCGGTTCATTCCGGGGGGAATCGGCTTTTTCAACGTGGCTGCATCGCCTCTCGGTGAATATTATCCTGATGCACTGGCGCAAGAAGGGGCTTAACGAGGTTTCACTGGAAGAGACTTTAGATCCGCAATCGGAAGATGCTCCCAGAAGAGACATTGGCAAGCGCGACGAGTCGCTCCACGGCTCAGTCGATCGCATGACGCTGGAAAATGCCATCTCCAGTTTGGCTCCCGGCTACCGCATTATTTTTGTGCTGCATGACGTGGAAGGCTACGAGCACAATGAGATCGCGGAAATGCTGGGCTGCTCGATTGGAAACAGCAAATCCCAACTGCACAAAGCACGCATGAAATTGCGGACTTTGCTGCCACGCGCCGGAAGCGCGAAGAACATCAACATCGAAACGCCGGAAGTGGCTGTAGCCGCTTAGCTTCGCGCAGTAAAATTGCTTTAAGGAAATGAAAGCTCGCCGACTGCACATCTCAGTCCGGCGAGTTTTTCATTTCATCTCACCCGCTTGATGAATGGCAATAGCGCTGCGATCAGTCCTTGCTTGGTTTTTTTGGCTTCAAATCGCAAGCCTGCCTCACTCGGGCCAGATCAAGACCGGCGGGCGAGAACTCCGCGATTTCCGGGCCTCGTGGTCCGGGAATTTGCACCTTGAAGATGCGCGCTCCCATCAGCTCGCGGGTGGTGCCTTTATCCATGGAGAGGAAGCGGCCACGAATCCAGTTCCAGCCGTGATAATGATGCGTGTCATCCACGCGGACCATGACTTCAACCTGGGGCTGTCCCCAGAAGCCGGGACGATTGGGCGGGCCCAGCGGCATGCCGGGATTAAAATCGGCGTAAGTGTATTTGCGATTGGTGCAGACCATTTCAATGCGCGGCTTATAGTCAGGACTCAGGCTCAGATAATTGTCCGCTTGAAGTTCAAAGCGAACTTTTTTGGCGGCGGTCATCTTATCTTCGGAACGAAACTCGACCCATTTGCCGCCGACGCTTACGCCGTCACCTTCTCCCTGGTAAGGACTTGGCACCATGCGTTGAGCGCTGCACGAAAGTGCGGCTACGCCCAGGAACGTGAAAATCGCAATGAATGCTTTGATCGTCTGGTAAGGACGGTAGATATTAAAGATGCCGCTGAAAAATTGCGCTGCTTTCAAGTTCGCCTCCGAACAGAAATTAGTCTTGCAGTCCGTGAAAAAGAATAAAAATAAATGCATTTGAGCAGTATACAAATGCACGTTATGGGCCAACTGGCGATCGCCATATCCGCTGATTTTATTTGCTTATTCTTATCGAGCAATAAAAAGTGGTGGTTTTCAACCAGAAGAATGGCTGTTTTGGGCCAGACACAAGCGTTTGGTCATTGCGAAATGACTGGCTTAAGACGGACAGCAGCATGCCAAGGCAAGACGATACTTTGTGAAGTTTCTGTAAATTGTGTCTCACAGATTACGGACGAGAAAATAGAGCAGCAACAGCTCCGATATATAACGCATCAATTCAGAACAGCAGCAGCTTGCGCCTCTGTTCCCCCGCACGTGATTGCTAAACAACACACAGGGGTCACAACTATGCATTCGCGTCTCTTCGTTCTTGCCCTACTTGTCTGCGCCTTTGGACTCGGTACGATCGCCTCAGCCCAAACAACTTTTGTTTATACAGCTGACACGCTCGGCAGCGGTATTTCCATTTACAAAATGAATACAACCACAGGATCCCTTACTCAAACCGGCGGGTCGCCATTTCTCAATGACCAGCCAGATTATCTGGCGTCCACCGCAGGCGGAAAATTCCTGGTCGTAAGTGGCGGGCAATGTCCTGGATGCGGACTGCAAACTTTTGCCATCAATCCCAGCACAGGCGCCTTAACGTTTTCGCATTCTTACGAGCAGATTGGAGCGGTCACCTTCCAGGCCACACAGATCGCAAGCGACGCCACCGGAACTACAATCTACGCGCAGGGTCCAATCCAGAACGGCACATTTACCACCGCATTGGATGCTCTTCGCGTAAATGCGGACGGATCGCTCACGCAGGTTGGCACTCCGTTTTCTTTTGCCGCAGGATTCAATACAAGCGGTGAGGCGCCATTGGCCGTTGATCCCAAAGGACGCTGGGTTTTTGCCTTGGTGGCCGATAGCAATAATCAGCAGCAGCTTGTTTCCATTGCGCGCCATACAGATGGATCGCTGGGCAACGTTGGCAACGGAGCAAGTCTCTTCAACCAGAAATGCAATAGCAATCTGGTGTTGCCGAACATAGCCATTGATCCACAAGGGAAAAACCTATTTATCTCTTGCAATCCTCTGGGAGCTGCGACCTTTGAAGGTATCCAGGTATATGGAATCAACCAAACCACCGGGGTGCCCGAGCGGGTAAATTCATTTGCGACGCAGCATCTGTTTGAAGCCCTGTCCTCTGACCGGCAGGGATGGCGCGTGTTTGCCACAAGCGAAGAAACCAATCTGATTGAGCCGTTCGACTTCAATCGCAACGTGGATGCCATCCAACTTCTCAACGGCGGGATTCTCTATCACACCGGTACGCAGCCAAACGGTGTGGCTGTGGATCCGAGCAATAAGTTTGTCTATGTCACGAACGGGAGCTTCTGTTTTCCCAAGCAGATGGCCAATGGGAACTGCACGAACTCCTCTTCCAATAACATCAGCGGTTATGCGTTCAACTACACGCAAGGCACTCTGACAACGCTAGCCGGATCGCCGTTCCCCAGCGGGGCCGGTACTCGCTCTATGATCTTTGTCCAGGTGCCGTAACCAGCTACCCTGGATCGTCGAGAAAGTCTCGTCAGAAAAAGAAGGGGCGCCAAGATGTGCCCCTTCTTTCCTGAGTATACTTCCCTTCCGAATTATGGCCGACGCAACTCGTCACTAACCGGGTTCATCCTATTTAATGAATTTCGCTTATAAATCACGTAATATTGAGCGCAGATGTCGTCCGTTCTGCTAGTTGATCCCGAGCCAAGCGTGATTGTGACGCTCAAGATGATTCTTGAACGCGATGGCTACCAGGTGAGTACCGCAAGTTCCTATACCGAGGGAACGGCCCTGCTGCATAACGAGAGCTGGGACATTCTGATTACAGAGCTCGACCTGGAAGCAGAAGCTCTGGGATTGCGCCTGGCAGCCGAAGCCAAGTCTCTGCAGGTTCGGCCTGCGATCTTTGTTTACGCTTCATATCCGAATGTTGAGCGTTTGCGCGCCGCTCTTGCCTTGCACGTGGATTATTGTGGGTTCAAACCGCTGGACGTGGAAGAGATACGCAACGTGGTCCGATTGCTGGTTGCACGCAACTGCGCCAGCAGACACCATCGGCTGCAAGCTTCACGGAAAAGATAGTTCGTTCGGCCGCAGTTTGAGATTCCAGAGGAGTACAATTGAGGTAAAGCTCCAGAGAAACACTCTTCCATGTCTCAGCAGCCTTCTCTCCTCATCGTCGATGATGAAGCCAATGTGGCCCTCACACTGCAGATGGTCTTTGAGAGAGAAGGATACGCCGTACGCACCGCAAATAGTTGCGCCGGTGCCCTGAAGCTTTTGGCGAATGGGCACGTCTTTGACGCGGTGATTACCGATCTCAACATGGAGAAAGAAAATATCGGGCTGGAAGTTGCGCGAGCAGCTTTAAAACTGCATCCCAAGCCAGCAGTGGTTTTGTGCACTGGATACGCGAGCATAGATAATTCCGCAGCCGCCTTGCAGATGAAAGTGGATTATCTGGCCACCAAACCCGTGGATCTTGACGAACTGAAACGCGCAGTCAGCCGATTGATGGCATTTCGGGATCAATCGGGCCAGGAAAATGAAAAGCAATGAATGAGATCCTCAAAACGACGAAGACAGCGCTGATCGTTCATTCGGACATGAGCGTGCTTTCGGCTTTTCAAAGCTCCTTTGTCAGCAAAGGATACGTTGCTATTCTGGCCCGTGATCTGCCAACCGCGCTGCTGGCGCTTACACAACATTTTTTTGATGTTGCAGTTATCTCTTCCCGGCTCGCAGAAGGCGGTGATGGCTGGCCGCTGGCGGGCGTCGTCCACTTGATTTTTCCCAAAGCCTTTGTTGGAGTTCTCACGCCTGAAACTAGCGTGCTCACGTTGCAAGCCGCCATCAACAACGGCGTGACGCAGATCTTTGATGCCGCCAGCAATCCGGACCATGTGGTAAATACATCGTTGGGCAGCCAGCAAACGGGCTCGACTAAACCTTCCGCCGAGCCTGGAGCGTCCATTCAATAGAGATCAGTTCAGCAGAAAAATACATCTGCAAAACTGTCCTCGCTTTCCTCGCGGGTCGATGGCTCAGTAAATGAAGATTTTTCCTCGCGACAAAAACAAACTGCCAGAGCCACAAGCTCTCAGGCGGGTTGGAGCCAATGAACAGAAATTACAAATAGCGCTCGCGTGAGATCTCGGGCTGGACGGCCGGCGCGGGAATCGTCTGGG
>DATBVH010000485.1:0-5885 GCA_036515395.1 Candidatus Angelobacter sp. | reverse complement strand
GGCAACCGCGCCCAGCACCCCTCTCCCGACGGGGAAACTTTTCAATAGCACCGGCGTAATCAGCATGGCGTTCCAGGGCAATGACCTTTACCTGTCAGAGCTTGGCCCGCCACCCATTGATGGCCAGTTCATCAAAAAGGGCGTTGTCACCGTGATTTACAAAGCCTCGCCCAGCGCCAACAACGGAGGAGCTACTCCGGTGAAACGCGCTATCGCCCGCCTGCAAACTCCGCAGATCATCGTGGAGAATCCCGGCGGCTTCACCATGGGCCCCACCGGTGGAAGACCGGGCTGCCTGCCTCCGTTGGGTGTGAAGCTTTCACCTAGCGTTCCGGCAGATCCGGCAACTACCCCGGCCTTTTACATGGGCACTCTGGGCCTCACCGCGGAAGGTGTTTTCAATCCCGGCGTTACCGGCGGACTGGGTGAACAGCCTCGCGTCGATCAATATGACTTCATCTGCACCACACAAGTTCTGTGGGTGAATGACGGAGCCATTGATCCTACTCGAAGCCTCAGCAGCCCGCTCGGTCCTGTCACCGCGCTCGGCTTCAGCGGCAATGATGCCTCTGCGGTCCTGGCCGTCGGCGACGATCCGTCAGTGCAGGTCCCAACCCAGTCGCGGCAGCACGGCATTCTCCGCCGCAACGGGCCTCCGGGCACTGGCTCAACCGGACAAGGACACGTGTACTTGGTGTTCTAAAGCAATGTTTCTAAGTAGCGCGCGTTACTAATAGCGCGCTCTTGAAACCGTTTTAACGTTCAACCGAAAGCCGGCCGGCGCAGATCAAAGCGCCGGCCTTTTTTTGGCAGTGGTACAGTTTGAACAATAGGGCAGAGAGTCTTGTTAGAGGCTCTTAGTAAGCAGAAATGTTATTGCCCAGAAGCCGGCGCAGCTATATCCACCTCTGCCAGCCATTTCCCTGATTTATCTTTCTTCCACACCGTGGTGTAACTGCCGGACATCGGCTGACTGCCCATGGTGCCGGAAAATGTTCCGCGCGTGTAACCAATATCTTTCGACACGTCGGCGGAATCCACCGTCCAGTTCAGCTTGAAGTTTGGATCGGCAAGCATTTTCGACCACAAGTCTTTAACCGCTTGCTTGCCGTGGACCCACTTGCCATCGTTTCCGGATACGTACGCATCGTCGGCTATGAAGCTCATAAATTGGTCAATATTCTTAGATCCCGCTGCCTTTGCCCAGTCCTGGTCCGCTTTCTTCAGGTCATCGGTTGGATTGGCTCCCATGGCCAGAAAAGTTGTAAACACCACGAACAGGGCCACTGCAATTAATTTGTGCATCGTGCACCTCCTGGGCGGCAATTAAAGCACAAGTTGGCGCAATAATGAACTTATGCGGGCCAATATGCCTTTTAGGTATATTGGTTCCATGAAGCGCAGTTGGATTTGGGCCATCGCTGTTGGCTTTCTGATATTAGTTTTTCTTCTCGCCCGAATTGAGTTTATCGTGCGGCTTCCACGGTGGATCCGGTAGTCCAACAGACCTTGTCTAAAAGCTTCTAATCTCGTAGAGTTTTCTCGTCAGGAGCAATCCCAAAATCCTGCGTACACGATTGGACCAGGAACGCATCTAAGTTTTTGGGGGCAGCGTGATTCGAATCATTACCATCGAGCGCGAGTACGGCAGCGGGGCCGCGCAGATTGCCGCGAAACTTGCCGCCCGGCTGGGCTGGAAGTTGTGGGACCAGCAGTTAACACAAGAGATCGCACGGCACGCGCACTGTGAACAGTCCGCGGTGGCTCAACGTGAGGAACGGCGAGACCCGCTGTACCAGCGCCTGCTCAAATCTTTTGCGCTGGGGAGTTCTGAAGGCTATCGTGGCGGACCGCCGGTCGATATGCTGGATTCAGACAGCATTTTTAAGATTTCTCAACGAGTGGTTGACCAGGCCGCGAGCGAGGGAAATTGCGTGATCCTGGGCCGCGGATCGCAGCATTTTCTGCAGCACCGCAAGGACACGCTGCGCTTCTTTCTATATGCTCCCACGGCTGACAAAATTCAGCGTCTGATTTCAGAAGGCAACACGCAGGCCAAGGCTGAGGCGTTGGTGGATACGGTTGACCGGGAACGCGCTGCATTCATCAAGAATTATTTCCATGCAGAATGGCCGAACCGCGCCGTTTATCACGCGATGATCAACACCGCCATGGGCGAAGAAGCCGTGGTGGAAGCGATCTTGAGTTTCCTGAAGCACGATGCGCCGCCAAGAACTGCCGCAGAACCGGCGATTCATCTCAAAGTCTAACTGTTTCAAACTGCGCAATCTTCCGTCAGGCGCAAGCGGGCCAGCGACTACTCGTATCGCAGACCTTCAATCGGATCCAGTCGAGCGGCTTTTTTCGCAGGATAGTAGCCAAAGAAAATCCCGACTCCGGCGGAAAATAATCCGGCTATCAGCATGATTTGGCTGGAGAGCCGCATTTCCCAGTGCAAAGTATTCTGCAGCAAAAAAGATCCGAGCACGCCCGCAAGAACGCCTAGCGCACCGCCGATCAGGCTCATCACAATGGCTTCACTGAGGAATTGCATTTGGATATCCTGCTCCGTGGCCCCGACGGCCAACCGGATGCCGATTTCGCGCGTGCGCTCAGTAACCGAGATCAGCATGATATTCATGATCCCAATTCCGCCTACCAGCAATGACAGCGAGGCGGCGCTCGCCAGCAAAAGAGTAAAGACGTTTGCAGCGGCAAGCTGAGCGCGAATCAGTTCTTCTGGCGTGCGAATGTTGAAATCATCGTCTTCACCGGCCCGCAGATGGTGCCTTTCTCGCATCACGCCAATGATTCGCTTTGTCACTTCGGGTATATCTTCTCTTGACGCGGCGGAAAAGAAGATATCATCCAGCCATTCCACTCCTGTAATGCGCTTTTGCGCCGTGGTGAGCGGCATTACCACAAAATCATCCTGGTCCTGGCCGCTGGCGGAAAAGCCTTTGCCCTCGAGCACTCCAATCACCTTGAAAGGCACTGCATTAATATTGATCGTCTTGCCAAGAGGATCGTCGTCTCCAAACAGGTTGAAAGCTACCGTCGACCCCAGCACGCACACCGGCGCATTTCGATCCATATCGTCCTGCGTAAATGCTCCGCCCAGCCGGACCGTCCATTTGCGAATTTCAAAGTACTCCGGACTTACTCCGCGATATTGTGTTCCCCAGTTCAAGTTGCCATAAACGGCCTGGATGCGGCCGTCCACGTTGGGAGAAGCGCTCTTGATGCCCGGAACCTGGTCCACTACGGCGCGCGCATCGCCCAGCACCAAAGTCTTGGTCCCCCTGCTGCCGATGCGGACGCCGCTGCGTGCGCGGCTGCCGGCCTCAACCCAGATCAGGTTGTCGCCTACGTTGCTGAGTTGTTGTTCCACGCGGCTGGAACCTGCATTCCCCACCGCGACAACGCAAATAAAAGAGCCAACGCCCATGATGATTCCCAGCATGGTCAAGAGACTGCGGACGCGGTTCCGGACCAGCGCCTGCAATGCTTCTCGAAATATCGTGCTCAAGGACACTGGGTAGATGCTCCTGCTTATTCGTACCGCAACGCTTCAATCGGATCCAGCCGCGCTGCTTTCTGCGCGGGATAGTAACCAAAGAAAATTCCGATGCTCATGGCGACAGCCGCGGCCCCAGCGATGGCCCTGGCGGAAACCAGAATCGGCCAGCCTGCGGTTGCTGCAATCAGCAGTGACGCAGCCACGCCCATGGCAATTCCCACAGCACCGCCAATCAGGCTCATAACAACGGCCTCTATCAAAAATTGTCGCTGAACGTCGCCTTCCGTCGCCCCAATCGCCATCCGGACGCCGATCTCCCGGGTGCGCTCGGTTATCGAGACCAGCATGATATTCATGATCCCGATTCCGCCGACCATCAACGAAACGCCCGCAATGGAGGCGAGTAATCCCGTCATTACCTTGCTGGCTTCTGAAGCCAGGTCTGCCATATCCGCCAAATTGCGCACGGTAAAGTCATCCGGCTGCTCCGGACGGATGCGGTGCCGGTCGCGCAACAAAGCTTCTATCTGCTGTTGCGCAGCATAGCTGCCCGATCGGGACTTGGCGGAGACCATCACAAAGCGCAGCCACGGCTGCCCGGTGATCTTCTTTTGCAGCGTTGTCAGCGGCACAATGATCGTGTCGTCCTGGTCTTCACTCATGGCCGGCGATTGTCCTTTGGCCACAAGGACACCCACCACCACAAAAGGCAGATTTCCAATCCTGATGGTCTTGCCCACAGCCTCGGTGGTGGCAAACAGATTCTTTCGCACCGTTTCACCGATCACCGCCACGTTAGCTGCGGTGGTTACTGCATCTTCACTAAAAGCGGCTCCGCTCTGAAAACCCCATGTACGGATCTCAAAATATTCCGGCGTGCTTCCGGTAATGCGGGTCCCCCAGTTATCGTTCTCATACACCACTTGCGCGGATGTCTGCGTTCCAGGCGCGGCTGCTGCAACCGCCGGGCATTCCTTCAATATTGCAGCTACGTCTGCCCGGACCAGGGTCTTGGTGGCGCCCCATCCAAGGTTCAGGCCGCCACGGTTCATGGAACCTGAGCTGACAAAGAGCATGTTGGAACCGAGGTTTGCGATCTGCCGCTGCACAGTTTGATCGGCGCCCTGCCCGATCCCAACCATGGCAATGACTGCTCCCACGCCGATGATGATCCCAAGCATGGTCAGGATGGACCGCATTTTGTTGCGCGCCAGCGCCCGAAATGCAACCCGCATTGTGGAAAGCAAATCCATAAAAGTTTTTAGTCTTCCAGCGTCGGCAGCGTCTTCAAAGTTTCCACGGCGCTGGCCCTGTTCAAAATGGGTTCATCGCGGCGAATTTTTCCGTCATGGAAAACGATGCTGCGCTTTGTGAACTGGGCAATATCATGCTCGTGCGTCACCAGGACAATCGTCAGCCCCTGATCGTTCAATCGCTGCAATATCTCCATGACCTCAACGGACGTGCGGCTGTCCAGGTTGCCGGTAGGTTCATCGGCCAGCAGAATGGAAGGGTGGTTCACCAGCGCCCGCGCAATGGCAACGCGCTGTTGCTGGCCGCCGGAGAGCTGTGAAGGAAAATGATCGATCCGGTCTGCCAACCCTACCATCGTCAGGGCTTCTACCGCGCGCCGATGCCGCTCCGCTTTGTCAATGCGGGCGTAGAGAGTGGGCAGCTCAGTATTCTCCAGCGCTGTTGTGCGGGCCAGCAGATTGAATCCCTGAAACACAAAACCTATCTTGCGATTGCGAATGCCTGCCAGCTGCTTTTTTTCCAGGCTGGAAACATCCGTGCCTTCCAGAAAATATTGCCCCGAGCTCGGCTTGTCGAGACATCCAAGAATATTCATGAACGTGGACTTGCCGCTGCCGCTTGCCCCCATAATGGCGACAAACTCTCCACGTCGAATCTGAAGATTGATGCCCCGTAATGCGTGTACCTGGGTTTCACCCAGTTGATACGTCTTGTGAATGTCGCGGGCCTGAATGACTGCCTCGCCTCGCGCCACTTCCTCAGGCGGTGCGGAGACTGGAAGCGAGTTGGTGAATCCTGCGTTCATGGTTGTGGATGCTATCGTCCGCGCGGCGCTCCTGGGCCACCAGGCCGCGGAGCATTGCCAGACGCGCGGCCTTGCGCCACACCGGTTACCAGGTCTTCTCCGGCTTTGAGCTCACCGTTCAGGTCCTGCACCACTTCCGTGAACGTGTGATCGGTGATCCCAGTCTTGATTCGTACCGGATCAAGCGAATTATCCGCGGATAACTTCCACACGACTTGCGTATCGTACCGGGGCGACTGGCCTTCCTCCACGCTCGCAGTTAAATCGCGTGCTGCACCAGCTGCGGCCCCTTTGCGGTTGCCAACG
>DATBVH010000484.1:0-3690 GCA_036515395.1 Candidatus Angelobacter sp. | reverse complement strand
CTCGCCAGCCGCCACTAGACATTCTTTGTTGGCCAGCCCAACTTCCTTGCCTGCTCGGACTGCTGCATATGTCGCTTTCAGTCCCGCTACGCCCACTATCGCGCTTACCACAAAATCAACTTCAGGATGCGTGGCCACCAGTACCGTACCGGCCTGTCCATGGACGATTTCAATTTCGCCCAGCCCTTCAGCCTTGAGTTGTTTGCGAACTTTCTCGGCATCCTGCTCTGAAGCCAGCGAAAGAACTTTGGGCTTCCAGCGGCGCGCATCGTTTAATGCCGCTTCAGTGTTCGATCCGGCGGCCATCGTGAGCAACTGGAATCGCTCCGGATTATTCTCAATCACGTTGAGCGTGCTGCGGCCGATGGAACCGGTGGAACCGAGGATGGCAATGCGTTTCATCGTTGGTGCCTGAGCGCCATATACAAAGCGGGATAGAAAAACCATAATACCGGAGCCGCGAACAGCATCGCGTCAATCCGATCCAGAATGCCGCCATGGCCTGGGAGCAATGTTCCGGAATCCTTAATGTCCGCGCCGCGTTTAAAGGCTGATTCTGCCAGGTCACCCAGTTGCGCAGCAATATTCACCAGCAAACCAAAGACTGCGGCAAGCCGCCAGTCAGGCGCGTACAGCCGAATATCGGTAAAGAGCAGGCTTTCCGATGACAGGGCATGGAGCTTTATTAATGCCATTCCAACTGAATGTACATAGTGAAAGAGGACAACCGAGACCAGAACTGCCCCTGTAGTTGAGGCGACTGCACCTTCCCATGTTTTTTTTGGGCTGATCGTTTCCGCCAGCTTATGTCTTCCGAAAGCGCGGCCAATGTAATAGGCAAAAACGTCCCCAGACCATACAACAAGGAGAAAGACAAATACCGTAACGCGGCCATTCTCAAAATGCCCTATCGTTGAGATTACCCCCAGGGTAAAGGCCACATAAATGAATCCGAAATAGGAATATGCCGCTGCGGGTAAAACCTCTCGCACTTGCCATAGGCACATCCCAATAACCACCAGGACCAGCGGCAACACGCGCACACTGGTTGCGGCTGTTGCCCAATTCTCAAACGCTCTGCCGAAATTTGCTACGCCAAAAGCACTGATTCCATAAAGGCACTGGCCCAGGAAATAGAGACCAATCGCCACCTCGGTCACGTAGGCGTGCAGGTTTTGCTGATAACGGAATGCGATGCCAAAATATTCATGGACCGCAAGCACAGCGATCAGCCCGATAAACGCGCTATAAAGCCAGTTTGGCGCCTTGAACAAAATCAACAGCACCACCGGCACCAGCACTGCCGCAGTAAGGACTCTCTTCATTTAGTTTGAGCTGCCTGGGCTAGGTTCGTTCAGGCCGCCATAGCGCCGCTCGCGCGATTGAAATTCCTTGATGGCTTCCAGCAGGTGCACCCCGCTAAAGTCCGGCCACAGCGTCCTGGTCACATAGATTTCGGCATACGCAGCCTGCCACAGCAGAAAATTGCTCAAGCGCATTTCGCCGCTGGTGCGGATGATCAGGTCTAACTCCGGCAGATTGCTGGTATACATGTGGCGGTTGAGGCTTTCTTCGTCGATCTTGAGATGGTCCAGTCCGCCGTTATTGGCTGCGGCGTTCACCATGGATTTGCAGGCATCCACGATCTCTGAGCGCGATCCATAATTCAGCGCCAGCGTCATCACCATGCCGGTGTGGTGGGCGGTTTGCTCCTTGGCCCACGCCATGCGTTCCTGTACTTCCTGCGGCAGCATGTGGCTGCGCCCGATAAATGACAGCCGGACATTATTGCGGTGCATCAGCGGCAGCTCATTCTTCAAGTATCGATGCAGCAGCTTCATCAGAAAATGGATTTCTGTCGCCGGACGGCGGGTGAAATTTTCCGCTGAAAATGCATACAGCGTCAGCGCGGACAAGCCGATATTGGAAGCTGTTGTCACCACGTTGCGGACGGAGTCGACACCCCGGCGATGACCGGCAATACGCGGCAGGTGGCGGCGTTTGGCCCAGCGGCCGTTGCCGTCCATAATGATCGCGACATGTTTTGGGAACTGGTGAGGATCAAGTTGGCTGTAGAGTTCAGCTTCCTTTCGGTCCAGCCCCGAAGGAATAGTTCGCAAAGCGCCTCTCAATACACTCCAACGCTAGCACAGCAGCTCTGGTCATGCAATTTCCCGGCTTGCCTTAAGTTTATAAGGGCATTCCAAGGCGGCTATCCTACAAGTCTAAACACTTTCGTGAGTGCCTAAGACGGAACACTCTGCATCCATAGGTAAGCAGACATTGGCAAGGCTGTGGAAATTCCTGTAAGCTGAAACCTGTACGCACGCGGTGTCACAACCGTCCGCCGAACCATGCAAGCCCGAACCAGTCAATTCGAAACCCGGAAGCTGATGCGCCTGCTTGCAATGGTCTGCATTGTGCTTGCTCTGTTCGTCGCCGGACTGGAAGCGACCCACAGCCATTCCGATGCCGCCGTCGCGCGCGACTCATCTCCTTGTGTTATCTGTCTTTCCGTTCACGCGAATGCGCCCACGGTAACGGTTTACCTGCTGCTGGTTTTCCATTCCGTTGAAGCTTTTACCGTCCCCTATGAAACTGAGGGCAAGAGCGCCATTTCCGAGCTGAGCCTCTTCATCCGTCCGCCTCCTGTCACTGTCTAGTCCTATCCTGCATCAAAGCACTCAATCTTTCATGGCAGGTCCGCTGCTGCTTCTGATGCCGAAGATGGTGATCCCTTACCAGGCTAAATAAAGGCCTCATGCGCTTGAGGAGGACATGTGAAGCGTTTTTATATTCTATTTTTTGCGATGATCTGTGCGTTTCTTTCTGCGACTGCCCAACAGTCGCAGAGCTCACCGGCAGCTTCTGGTCCTGCACAGTCTGCGACCGACGCAGCTACAGAGCAGCGGTTCCGAGATCTCGAGGATCGTATCGTCACGTTGGAGGGGGAGATACGCCAGCTCAAGGCGCAAGGCCAGCAGCCGGCACAGAATCCCAGCGCTGCTGCCCCTTCCGCTACCCCTGCTACTCCGCCTTCAGCAGCGCCCCAAACGCAGGTAGCTGCTGCAGAGCAAGGTGCTGCCGGCGCGGCAACACAATCTGAGAATGTGCGCCTGGGAGGCGCAGGCGGAGCTGCTTCCAAAGCGCTGAATCCCGACGTCAGCGTGATCGGCGACTTTATCTCCGGCCTGGGGCATAATCCTATTAATCCCACGCCAACGTTTGAGATGCATGAATCTGAAGTAGGCTTGCAAGCGATCATCGATCCGTATGCGCGCGGTGACTTCTTCATCTCCTTTGGCGAAACGGGCGTCAATCTGGAAGAAGGATTTATCACCTTCACGGCGCTGCCGGCTGGCTTTGTCGCAAAAGGCGGCAAGATGCGCGCGGCTTTCGGCAAGGTGAACACGCTGCATAATCACGTGCTGCCGTGGGTGGACCGTCCGCTGGTTTCGCAAAATCTTGTGGGAGGCGAAGACGGAATAGATGACGCCGGATTCTCTGTTCAGCACATCATTCCCGCGCCCAAGAATTGGTTTCTGGAGTTTACCGGGCAGACCTTCCGCGGCGATTCCTCTGATGTTTTCAAGTCTTCCGTCAAGAATGACGTAAGTGTGGTCGGACATCTTCGCGCTTACCGTGACCTGAGTGAAAGCACGAACATGGACGTGGGCGCTTCTTATTCAC
>DATBVH010000483.1:0-3101 GCA_036515395.1 Candidatus Angelobacter sp. | reverse complement strand
AAAACGGTCAAGAATGCTGTGATGGGCGGCGGAAGAAAGATATTTATCGATGGCGGTCTTGGTGAGAAATGGGCCCAGCACGTCCGCGCCGGCCTTGAGGACGATGGACACCAGCGCGACCACGACCTGCCATTTATATGGCCGCAAATAACCCAGCAGCCGCTTCATCAGGCGGCTGTCATACGCTTTACCTAGTACTTCTTCTTCCTGGGCCATGTTTTTCTGAGAGACGTTTTCTGAGTAACGCTTTGTGAACTATTTTAAAGCAAGCTGTGCGCGGGCGGATTGAGTTGCTTTTCAACGTGAGCCGCAAAGAGATATTGAGTATAGGAGCAGGGCAAAAGATTCAGTGAGATGCGCGGAGAAATAGGAAAACTTGTCGATACGTTAGCCGCAGCGTCACGATTCAGACAACTGTAGAGAAACAACATGCTACGTCTCTGGTTAGCTTACCCGCCGCAGCACCAACGCCGAATTCTTTGATCCAAAAGCAATGCAGTTGCAGACCGCATGTTCTATCTGGGCCGCGCGGCCGATTTCAGGCACATAATCAAGGTCGCAGTTGGGATCGGGTTTTTCCAGGTTGATAGTGGGAGGAATCTGGTTGTGCTGCATGGCGATCAGCGTAGCGGCGACACCCGCAGCGCCGCACGCGCCTTGCGGATGTCCAATCTGGGATTTGAGCGCCGACATCGGGACCTTGTAAGCATGGTCGCCCAGCGCCAGCTTGAGCGCGCGGGTCTCAATGCGGTCATTTAAATCAGTCGAGGTGCCGTGCAGGTTTACATACTGAATATTCTCTGCTGAGACGCCTGCTTCCTTCATCGCCAGACCAATAGCGCGTGCGGGCTCTTCGCCGCATTCCTGCAATCGCACGCGATGGAAAGCCTCACAGGTCGAGCCGTACCCGGCGATCTCCGCATAGATCTGCGCGCCGCGGGCGCGCGCATGCTCGTACTCTTCCAGGACAAACATCCATGAGCCTTCAGCCACGACAAAGCCATCACGATCGAGATTGAACGGACGCGACCCACGCTCCGGCGCGTGGTTCCAGGATTCCGTCATGATGCGCATAAACGTGAAGCCCTTGAGAATGCCCCAGGCCAGAGGCGAATCCACGCCGCCGACAAGCATCATGGGCAGCGTGCCAAGCTGGAGCTGGCGCGTGGCGTAAGCAATCGCGTCGGTGGACGAAGTGCAGCCGCTGGTCACTACGTGGCTCAGGCCGCGAAAGCCGAAACGCATGCTGATCTCGCTGGACATGGTACCCATGGTCCCGCTGGGAATGCTGAAAATGCTGATCTGCTTGACGTTGCCGGCGTAATACTTATGGTATTGCGCATCAGAAAAATCATGCGCGCCACCGCCCGTGCCCAGCACCACCCCGATCTCGCGTTTGGCTTCGAGCGGCATTTTTTCGGGATCAAGACCGGCATCTTTCAATGCTTCCGTCGACGCGGCGACGGCCAGCGGCACGCAGCGGGAAACATGCTTTCGCTCGCGCGCTTCAATCCAGTCGAGCTCGTTGAAGTCCTGAATTTCGCCTGCGATCTTTACCGGAAGGTCTTTCGTATCAAAACTGGAGATAAGTTTTACGCCGCTCTTGCCGTCCAGAATGGCCCGGCAGAAAGCGGTCTTTCCTATTCCGTTGGGGCTTACCACGCCCATGCCTGTAATCACCGCGCGTTTAAGCATAGACTCTGATTCTATAATTGATGCAGGATTTATGCGCCATAGAAGCACCTTTTAACAAATCTATGCATTCAGGCATTTACATCTCGGTCCCGTTCTGCCGGTCAAAGTGCACTTATTGCAACTTTGCTTCTGGCGTGTTTTCCGCGGGGCAGATGGGGCGCTACGTGGAGCGGATCGGTGAGGATGTGCGCTCATTTCGGGCGTATGCGGCGGAGCAGGGCACAGAGGTACCGGAGACGGTTGATTCCATTTATATGGGCGGCGGAACGCCGAGCCTGCTGCCGCCGGAAGAGTTGAAGAAGCTTTTCTTTGCGATACGGCAGGAATTCAAGGTTCTTCCCAAAGCGGAGATCACGGTGGAGTGTGCGCCGGGAACGCTGACCGATCCAATCATCCACACGCTGGTCACGCGCGGGGTAAACCGCGTCAGCCTGGGCGTGCAATCGTTTGTGGACAAAGAAGCGGCTTCGGTGGCGCGGCTGCATACGCGGGAGAAGACGCTGGATGACATTGCACGGCTCCACAAAGCCGGGATCAGCAATATCAATGTGGATCTGATCGCCGGACTGCCACACCAGACGCGTGAGAGCTGGGAGTATTCAGTTGAGCAGGCGATTGCCAGCGGCGTGCCGCACGTGAGCGTTTATATGCTAGAAGTGGATGAGGACTCGCGGCTGGGACGAGAGCTGATGGCCGGTGGAACGAAATACCATGCGCACTTTGTTCCTAACGATGACTTAACAGCGGAGTTCTATGAGACTGCTTGCGAGCGACTGAACGCATCGGGCATTGAGCAGTACGAGATTTCAAACTTTGCTCGCGCAGGATTCGAGTCAAAGCACAATTTAAAATACTGGACTCGGCAGCCCTATCTCGGCTTTGGCGTGGATGCGCATTCGATGCTGCCGTCGCGCAATGGCGTAGCGGAAAGCATGCGGCTGGCGACGACGGACGACTATGACCGGTTCTTTGGCGGAGCAGATTTCAAGGCCTCAGCGGTGAGCGCCAAGCAAGCGCTGGAAGAGAGCTTCTTTCTGGGTTTGCGGCTGAACGCCGGAATCGACTTGGAACAGTTGCGGGAAGAGTTTGGTGGTTCCGCAGATAAGTTTGCGGCGACAATCAATGAACTGGTGAAAGAGGGTCTATTAATTCATAGCGGAGAAAATCTGTGTTTGACGCCGCGTGGACGCTTGCTGTCGAATGAGGTGTTCCAGCGATTTATTGCGAGAGAGGAATTTGTCAGGGAGATCGATTCTGTTTAACCCTGTCATCCTGAGCGGCACCTCGCGACGTGAGGAGCGAGGCAGAGTCGAAGGACCCGAGAATGTTTCTTTCGCCATACTGCTTCAGGGAGTTCTCACGAAGACGCGGCAAGGATCTGGCCAAATTAGCTAATCTTGGATCTT
>DATBVH010000482.1:0-3208 GCA_036515395.1 Candidatus Angelobacter sp. | reverse complement strand
CTTGGCCCCGGGTAGAAGCGCCCGCATCGCAAGGTTTCTGGAGATTGAACAATCCATGTTTCCCTGGATGCGATCTGCCCAGGTGAATTCCCTGTTTGCCGCCGACGTGTTGCCTTTTGTAATCATCGGCCTGATTGGCGGCCTGGCCTACTGCCTGGTAGTGCTGTACTTCCTCGCCGCCGCCAAGCCTGCATTTGATCGGGTTGCGCGTGAGCGGGCGGGATGAGGTGAGTTCCCATCCCCCCTGGACCTTGGCTGTTCTCCGTGTCTCCGCGTCTCCGTGGTGGTTTTGTTCCCGGTTTCAGATCAGTATCCTCAAGTGTCATCAGTTGATAAGGCCCTTGCCTTCTCAATCCTCTTTCAGCTTCACCATGTGCGAATGGCGATTTGACCCCTACCGCAACGTCTCTTAAACTGATTGCTTGGGGTACGTGCCGGAAATCCCCACTTTTCGTGTCTTTCATCAGCAGCAACGGCGGCACTGGATAAGGAAATCACTTGGATAACGCAGCGGAACGCAACGCAGTAGACAATCCTGAGAACCCCGCCTCTGGGCATCAGCCGCAGATGGAAGAGGGCCAACGTGTTGAAGCGCAGGCACTTGAAGGCCAAGGTGAACACGCCCATGCCGAGCTCGATCATGCTCCTGGAGAGCACAACCACGGTGAGCCTGGCCACACCCACCCGTCGGGGCCTCCGCCCATGGATCCGGCCTGCAAGCGCGAGATCGAGGTAGAAATCCCCGCCGAGGTGGTAGCCGCGCACCAGGAAAAGCTGGTGCAGCAGTATTCCAAACAGGCCCGGATACCCGGATTTCGCAAGGGCAAGGTCCCGGCCAGCATGGTGCGGAACCGCTTTTCCAGCGAGATCACCAGTGACGTGGTGGAGCACCTGGTGCCGCAATATTTCCGTGAAGCTGTGCTCAAGGGCGGGTATCGGCCTGTCTCGCAACCTCATATATATGGACTGGAATTTACGCCGGGTGAGCCCATCAAGTTCAAGGCCGCGTTTGAAGTGCTGCCGGAATTTGACCTGGGCGACTACAAAGCCATCAAGGTCGAAAAGCCTGACGTGACGATTACCGACGAGCAGATTGACAACGAAATAAAGCTGTTGCAGGAAAAGCAGGCCAGCTACGATCCCGTGGACGAAGAGCGCGGCGCGGAGCAAGGCGAGTTCGTTCAGGTGTCATTCGAGGCGCGGCCCAAAAATCTTGCCGACGAAGAACCCGAAGCCCACGAAGTAAAGACCGAAGCAGAAGCTGCTGGCGCCGAAGGAAAAGACGAGGCCGCTGAAAATCCCGACCAGAAAGATGCGCAACCGGTGCAGATGGAAGAAGTCCTGGTCGAGATCGGCGGGGCCAATACCATTCCGGAATTCACCAAAAACCTGGCCGGCGCCAAGGCGGGCGAAGAGCGCAGCTTTGAAGTGTCTTATCCTGAAGATTTTTATGACAAGCGGCTGGCCGGTATGGTCTTTGATTACAAGGTAAAAGTTAACGCCATTAAGAAAAAGACTCTGCCGGAGCTGAATGACGAATTCGCCAAAGAGCTGAGCCCTGACTTCCAAAGCCTTGACGATCTGAAGCAGCGCTTTCGCGAAAATATGGAGCATGAGATCAAGCACAAAGTTGAGCATGAGACCAAAGACAAGCTGGTAGAAGAGCTTGTGGCCAGGCATGATTTTCCCGTGCCTCGGTCCATGGTTGAGCACCAGATTGATCTTCGTCTGGAGCGCGGATTGCGCGCGCTGGCGGCACAGGGCATGAAGACGGAAGATATGCGTCGCATGGATTTTGGGCGGCTGCGCGCCGGGCAAGAGGAATTCGCCACCAAAGAAGTAAAATCGAGCGTGCTGCTGGCCAAGATCGCCATCAAGGAAAATCTCCAGGTCAGCGATGAAGAGCTGAATAACGAAATTGAAGCCATGGCGGCGCAGATGCAGCAGCCGGTTGAGGAAGTAAGAAAGCGTCTCACGGAAGATAACGCCGTGGAGCGTTTACGTGACCGCATGCGCAGCGAAAAAGCGTTAAACTTGCTGTACTCGAACTCAAATTAGTTTTTGCTGGGTCAACCAGCTTTGTGACGGAAGGATAAAGCGATCTTATGGCACTTGTACCGATGGTAGTAGAGCAGACCAGCCGCGGAGAACGCGCTTATGACATCTATTCGCGGCTTCTGCGCGACAACATCATTTTTATTGGCACGCCGATTGATGACACAATCGCCAACCTGGTCATCGCGCAACTGCTGTTCCTTGAAGCTGAAGACCCGGAGAAGGACATCCAGCTTTACATCAATTCCCCTGGCGGATCGATCACGGCGGGCATGGCGATCTATGACACCATGCAGTTCGTGCGTCCGGACGTGATGACGATTTGCTGCGGCCAGGCGGCCAGCATGGCGGCCTTGTTACTTTGTGCTGGTGCCCAGGGTAAGCGTTTCGCCCTACCCACTTCTAGGATTCTTATTCATCAACCCTTGATGTCTGGCCTTAGCGGCCAAGCCACAGATATTGATATACATGCTAGAGAGATTCTGCGCATGCGTGAAATCACCAGCCAGCTGATTGCCAAGCACTCCGGTCAGAAGCTGGAAAAAATGGAAAAAGACGTTGAGCGTGACTTTATAATGAATGCACAGCAATCCAAAGAATACGGAATCATCGACGACATTATTTATAAGCATAAGTAATGTCATAGTAGTGAGGTCAGATGGGCCGCTGGCCAGATACAAGGCCCGACTGAACCAAGGAGCAAGATTGTGAAGCCGAGGACGCCCGAAGAAACTCTTCGTTGCTCGTTCTGCCATAAATCGCAGGACGCCGTTGCCAAGCTCATCTCGTCACCCAGCGACTATCCCCGGGCTTACATTTGCGATGAGTGCGTGGCCGTCTGCAATTCCATCCTGGAAGACGACCGCACGGAATCGCATGCCGCAGCCGCTCCTAACCATCTACCCAAGCCGCAAGAGGTCAAGACGTTCCTCGATGAGTACGTGATCGGGCAGGACCAGACCAAGAAGAAGCTTTCCGTCGCGGTCTATAACCACTACAAGCGCATCCACATGAACCGCACCAAGTCCGGTGAAGTGGAGCTGACAAAATCCAACATCATGCTGATCGGCCCCACGGGCACCGGCAAAACTCTGCTGGCCCAGACCCTGGCCCGCATGCTCGACGTGCCTTTTGCCATTGTTGACGCCACCAC
>DATBVH010000481.1:0-2020 GCA_036515395.1 Candidatus Angelobacter sp. | reverse complement strand
CGGGCTCATTGAGGGCGGCCGGGCGACGAACGTCATCTCTGATTACGCTCGCGCGCAACTTCTGTATCGTCTCATTGGTCCGTCCGACGGTCTGCGCCAGCAAATCATGGAAAAAGTTTCCGGCCTGACCGAAGTTGAGTTCGTCCTGGAGATTCCATTCGTAAAGCTGCGCTCTGTCCCCGGCATTGAGAGCATGGTGGCAAAGTTCACCACGGACATTCCATCGCTTACAAATTGGGGCACTCCGGTGCTGCTGGGGCCGGGGTCGATTCACGTAGCGCACACTGAGCGTGAATACATTTCCAAAAAACAGCTGCATGAAGCCGTGGATTTGTATTGCTCTGTCGCTCGCCAGCTACTGGAAACCGGCAACTAGCAATTAGCCATTAGCCCAGCTAAAGCCGAATCAATGCATGCTTCGGATGAAGCCTAATGAGAGAACGCGCATGGCGGAAGGAAACAATACTCGCTAACTGCTAATTGCTAGCTGCTAATTGCCTGGCAAACGTAGCAGCCGTTCCGTCCATTGCACGTCCCAGTATTTTCCGAACTTGTAGCCGACCTCGCTAAAAACCCCTACATTCTTGAAGCCAAAAAAATCATGCAGTCTGGCTGAACCGTCATTCGGCAGCGTGTATCCGCCAACAATGCGATGGATGTTTTCACTGGCAAGCGCCTCAAACAATCCAGCATAAAGTTTTCTGCCAATTCCCTTGCCCACGCTTTCATGGCTACTATAAACCGTGGTTTCGACAGTTGTGTCATAGGCCGCTTTGGGGCGGAAACGCGTGGTGCCGGCGTATCCCAACACCAGGCCATCTTCTTCGGCCACCAGCAGGCGGTAGCGCCCGGTCAACGCAAACTGCTCAAACCACGTTGCGCGTCGCTCCACCGTGTACGGTTCAACGTCAAATGTAACCGGCGTATGGATAACGTAGTGGTTGTAAATCTCCGTCAGTCGCGGGAGATCGGCACGGTTCGCCGGACGAATAGAGATGCTCATGGAAAGCAATTCCTTACGTTTGCGAATACTTTCTATCAGCGCGATTTATGCTTTGCTGAATCCCACCGGGCTCAGCAAGCTGGCGATCATCGGCAGGCGGGCAGCGCCGATCAATCCGGCATCGCCGCCGAGCATAGCCTTGGTAATCATGGTGCCGCGGATAGAACGGCTTGGCGCATTGCCGGCCTGGATATTTTCCGTGGGCGCGGTGGCGCGATACACAAAAGAATTTCTCCCCACAGTTTCCAGCATCAGCGGAGCAAACGCATCCCAGGCGCTAGAGACTCCGCCGCCAATCACATACATGGGAAAGTTGAAGATGTTCACCATGTCGGCAATTACTGTTCCCAGCGCTTTCCCAACGCGTTCAAAAATTCGCCGCGCCCCCGCGTCACCCTGCATGGCAAGGTCAAAGATCATTTTGGAATTAAATTCCACATCTTCCTTCAGCGCGTAGGCCATCTTGGGAGCAGTTCCCGCTGCGATAGCCTCCTGCGCCATACGCTTGATTGCTGTGGCAGAAGCATATTGTTCCAGGCAGCCACAGCTGCCGCAGTTGCACGGATGGCCTTCAGGTTCCACATTGATGTGACCCAGCTCACCTGCCATTCCAGTCATGCCGTGCCAGATTTGCCCGTTCATTACCACGCCGCCGCCCACCCCCGTGCCCAGAGTGAACATGCACATATCGTCCACGCCGGCAGCCGCGCCCAGCCATTTTTCGCCCATCGCAGCAGCGTTGGCATCATTCTCCAAAATAACTGTCGTTTTCAGCCGGTCCTGAATTTCATCGCGCACGGGATAGTTGTCCCAACCGGGCAGGTTTGGCGATTCACGCAACATGCCAGTCTTCATTTCAATAATTCCCGGCACGCCGATGCCGATCCCGGCCAGTTCGCCCGCGCCGGGCCGCTTGGAGACAACCTCCTGGATTGCGACGCACATTTCATCGATCACCTGGTCGCGACCGCGCGCCACTTGCGTGCTGGTAGTGATTTTCTCCAGCACCTTGCCGTT
>DATBVH010000480.1:0-3193 GCA_036515395.1 Candidatus Angelobacter sp. | reverse complement strand
TATTGATAGGGCATGCCGGCAAAAACCTTCGTCGGGAAGTCCAAACAAGGTATTCAGTGTGATTCCTGAATCAGCCACGGCCAGCTCCTTTCTTATTTACGATCTTTTCCTGCGGCAACATTCTGCTGAACACGGGGCCGCGCACCCATCGCATCCGCGTAAGACATTTGGACTTCAATTGCTGCGGCTCCAGGATTTTCGCCTGTATCTGGCGGTTGCCTATCGATACTTTCACCTTCGGTGCTGCGGGATGGAGATCTTTCGCCTGACGCCCATTTTTCTGTCTATTTCGTTTGTGAACACGATACGCGACAGCCAGCGTACCCAAAACAACCACGACCAATAGAACGGCTTTGAGTACTGCCTGCCAAACCAGGGGTGCAGGATCGGGACCATTGGGGATTCGTACCGGCCCCTCCGGGGTTGCAGAGTTCTTGGGCGGGGGTGTCGGAGTGTGGATATGCCTTGGAGTAGGAGTGACAGCTGCTTGTGCTGGCTGCACCTGGATTTCAACAGGCTGGCTAGTAATCTTTAAATTGTTAAAAACAACAAACACCATGTAGTCGCCCGGCTCAGCGAACCTGTAATCGGCAACAGTATTCGGCCCGCTTTGCGGCTGATTCATCGCCTCCGAACCAGTTCGCTTCCAAAAAAAGGTATAGGTTACGGGCGAAGGCGTATCGACTCTCGTCCATGCAGGCGTCAATTCAGCCTCAAAATGCACTTCATCGTTTACTTGAGGCTTGATGCTGCTGGGCTTCAGCACAAGCCTGGGCTGGCCAACGGTGTAATCCACCTTGCTTCCCGGCGCCACCAGTTTGCCTGGCGCGATGGTCTGCGCGATCACAACACTGGTGCCCACTCCGTCATCTGTGACCTGGCCCGGCATGAGGTTGACATTCGCAAGTATTGCGGGGGCTGCCCGCCGGGACTGCCAACTCAGATCAGGGACCGTCATGAGCTTGATTTTGACCGCATTGTCCTGCGGCTGAATCCGCTCTTGCTGCATCTTGGTTTTTGGCGAAACGCTCTGGGGCTGGGGTGCCTGGGATGAAGACACTGGTGCGAGAACAATGCACGTCACGGCAGCGCCTATCCACGAAATTTTTCTTCGATCAATCAGCTTCCCACCCAACCTTATCTTTAATCCGGATCCTTGTAGCTGCAGCGCTCATTGCCAAACCGCGCAGCATCTCATATCGATTAGTGCAAATTCCGGGGTATTCGTTACATGGATTTTGCTCTTCGGCGATCCCCTATCTCCGGTGTTTTATACTCAAAGCTCATGCTGAATGAGATTCTTGCGCAAGGCCAGCGCACTATTGACGCTTCGCTGGAAAAGCTTTTGCCCGCCGCCACCCAACGGCCGGACTCCATCCATCAGGCGATGCGGCACAGTGTTTTTGCTGGAGGAAAACGCCTGCGCCCCATCCTGTGCCTTGAGGCCGCACGCATGATCGCCGGACGCCTGCCGGAAGGCGTTGAAGAACTGGGCAGCGCGCTGGAAATGCTGCATACGTATTCGCTCATTCACGACGATCTTCCTGCGCTCGATAATGACGATTTGCGCCGCGGCAAGCCGACCTGCCATGTGGTCTTTGGAGAAGCTCTGGCCATCCTCGCCGGCGACGCCCTTCAGACACAGGCGTATGAAGTTTTGGCGCGACTGAAGTGCCCGGCGGAAAATCGTGTAAGGATCATTGAAGAGATTGCTCGTAGCACTGGCACCGTGGACGGAATGATTGGCGGTCAAGTCAAAGACCTTGAAGCCGAGCGCCAGCGTCCTGACGCTGCCACTTTGGAATACATCCATCGTTCCAAAACCGGAGCGCTCATCACCGCCAGTCTGGTGAGCGGAGGAATTTACGCCAACGGCTCGCTCGCTGAAATCCAACGCCTGCGCGACTTTGGACGCTCGATTGGATTGGCATTCCAAATCGTCGACGATGTGCTCGATGTCACTCAATCTTCAGAGCAACTGGGTAAGACCGCGGGCAAGGACACGGCTTCAGAAAAAGCGACGTATCCTTCGCTTTTTGGGATCGATGAATCCTTGCGCCGGGCTGACTCGCTGGTCTCTTCCGGATGTAGCGCGCTCGATTCATTTGCCCAGCGGGCCCAAACGCTAAAAGACCTTGCCCACTTTCTGGTGCAACGCAAGAATTAGCCGAATCTAATACGGCATCTGGGACGAAGTGAAAAGTACTTCATTCCCCTGCACCCGCGTGTTAGTATTCCCTCGCATATTTGTCCCTATGGAACATGTGTGTAATATTCACCCACTACCGGCGGCACGCGCCGCCGCATTGATGCTCCACAAGAAACAATCTGTTTTGTATTGTTGTACGTACTTCAAAGGACGGCTGATCGGGAGTGATTAAGGGCCCTGTACAAGCGGCCTGGACAACGCTTTCGACAGAGATTTAAAAAACTCGGAAGGGAGATTTACCAAATGACGAAATCAGTACGTTTACTGCTTATGGGTGCCGCTCTTACAGGATTTATGGCCGGACAAAGCGCTTTTGCTCAGGCCGCCGGCGGCGATAAAGACTCAACCGCCAAGTCCGACAGCGGAAAAAAGGCCACTAAGTCAAAGAAAGATAAGCATGCCTGCAAGGGTATGAACTCCTGCAAAGGCAAAGGCGGCTGCGGATCCACCAAAGGCAAGAACGATTGCAAAGGTAAAGGCGAATGCCGGACAGATGGCAAGCCCATGGAAAAAGAGGGCGACAAGAAATAGCTTCAGGTCCTCTCATTTGAAGAGGACCGGTGGAACGCCGCTGGTCCTCTATTTTCAAAATATTTCAGGAATCCCCTCTCTCTTATCAGCTTTATGCCCGCAAATCGCTTCAACGGATACAAAGACTTCGGCGTAGGAATCGGGCTCCGCATTCCTCATTACAACCATATTTTCGAAAAAAAGCCGGTTGTCGACTGGTTTGAAATCATCTCTGAAAATTACATGGTTGAAGGTGGCCGCCAGCTTCAGGTGCTTGACCAGATTCTGGAACGCTACCGCGTGGTGCAACACGGCGTCTCCATGTATTTTGGCTCGGCTGAACCCCTGAACCGCGAGCACCTGCGCCGGCTGAAAAAACTCGTCCGCCGCACCAACACGCCTTGGCTTACGGACCATCTCTGCTGGGGCAGCGTGGACGGACGCTATTCCCATGACCTGCTGCCAATGCCTTAC
>DATBVH010000479.1:0-4427 GCA_036515395.1 Candidatus Angelobacter sp. | reverse complement strand
ACTGGCAACCGCCTTATGTTCTCCTGAAACTTCCAGCGTGTCTTTTTTACAACAACTGGAGAAGCCGTAAGCTCTTAAGGTCAGGCCAGTTACCTTAATTCAGCACCCAAAGTAAGATGCCAGGGGCTGGAAAGCTGTTGTTTGGGCACGACCTTTGATTTTCCATGTAAGTAGCTCATTTTGTTGAACTTAAAATTAAATTACTTTTTATTTTTTAAAGATGCGAGAAAGCTCATTTTCAGGATGTAACGACCCCTTTTTAGTGCGCAGGCGCTGGGTGGTGCTTGCTGCCTCCTCTTTTCTTTATACTGGCGGCATGGCTACCGATCGCGAAGTGGAGATCAAGTTCAGAATCGACAACATTGGCGCTCTTACCACCAGCCTGCAGACCGCTGGATTCCGGCTAGTCACCCCCCGCACTCATGAGATGAACACCCTTTACGACCAGCCCGGCGGCAAACTTCGCAGACGAGAGGCCCTGCTCAGGCTCCGCGAATACGGCCCGCGCTGGACGCTGACCTATAAAGACCGCAGGGGGAGGCAATCCGGCCGGCATAAGTCCCGCCGGGAGATCGAGACGAAGGTCGAAAACGGGGATGCCATGGCCCGGATCATTGAGGCGATAGGCTTCAGCCCCAGCTTCCGCTATGAAAAGTTCCGCAGCGAATGGACTGACTCGAATGGCCACGTCGTGATCGACGAGACGCCTATCGGCAACTTTGGCGAAATTGAAGGCCAAGCCAAATGGATTGACGCCACAGCAAAGCGCCTGAACATTTCCGTCAAAAGTTACCTGAAAGAGTCTTATGCCGAGCTGTTTGCCGCCTGGAAACGCAAGACCAGAAGCAAAGCAAAGGAAATGACATTCAAAGAGATCAAAGGCTAGAGTTCCCCACTCAATGCATCTCGTCCCAACGGGCTAATCTCAGAGGTGAGCGATAGTTTTGTGCGCTACAATTCCTCTCATCCTGTTCTTCCCTTCCCAGGAGTTCCGCGAATGTATGACTACATCATCATTGGCGCCGGGTCTGCCGGATGCGTTCTGGCCAACCGCTTAAGTGAAGATCCCAAGGTGAGAGTGCTGCTGCTGGAAGCAGGCTGCCGTGATACCCGGAAAGAGATTCACATTCCGCTGGCATTCTCCAAGCTCTTTAAAGGCCCGTGTGACTGGACATATTTCACCGAGCCGGAAGCGCAACTGAATAATCGCAGCTTGTACTGGCCGCGCGGCAAAACGCTTGGCGGCAGCAGCTCCATGAATGCCATGATTTACATTCGCGGCAACCACGCTGATTATGACCAGTGGCGCGACCTGGGCAATCCCGGCTGGGGCTATGTGGACGTGCTGCCCTACTTCAAGAAGTCGGAAAAACAGGAACGTGGGGCATCGGAATATCACGGCGCATCAGGGCCGCTGTGCGTGAGTGATCTGAGAACCGTCAATCCGCTATCGGAAGCGTTTGTTGCCGCAGGCGAAGAAGTGGGCTTGCAGCGCAATCCTGATTTCAACGGAGCGCAGCAAGATGGTGTTGGTTTCTATCAGGTCACGCAAAGCAAAGGCCAGCGCCACAGCACGGCCGCGGCTTTCCTGCATCCAGTGACCTCACGCAAAAACCTGACGGTAAAAACCGAGACACATGTTTTCGGAATCTATTTTGAAGGCAAGCGGGCGGCGATCGTCAGCTTTCAGCAGGGCAACAATAGCGTGCAGGAGCGGGCTGAGCGCGAAATCATCCTGTGTGCCGGCGCTATTGGCTCACCGCAGTTGCTCATGCTCTCCGGCATTGGCCCTGCTGAGCATTTGAGCCACTTCAATGTTCCCATCACGTGCGATCTGCCGGGAGTTGGAAAGAATCTGCAAGACCATCCTGCTTGCGCCACTGTATATGAATGTACCAAGCCCATCAGCCTGGCCAGCGCTGAGAGCTTTTCCAACCTGATGCGATACATGATTTCCAAGCGCGGGCCATTGACCTCAAACGTGGCCGAAGCCGGAGCATTTGTCAAAACATCTTCGCGCGCTCAGATACCCGACCTGCAATTTCATTTTGGCGTCGGCTATTTTGTGGAGCACGGATTCCAACAGATCAAGGGGCACGCCTTCACCATGGGGCCAACTCTTCTGCATCCTTTCAGCCGGGGCGACATTCGTTTGCGCTCCAGCAATCCGCTGGATGCTCCAGCTATCCGCGCCAACTACCTTTCTGACTCTCGCGACATGGATGTAATGCTGGAAGGCATCAAGCTTTCCCGCAGGCTCGCGGCAACCAAAGCCTTTGACGCCTATCGCGGCACGGAACTCCATCCTGGCCCCGCAGCCAAAGATGACGCTGCTTTGCGCGCACATATCGCCAAGTTTACTGAGACGCTTTACCATCCCGTCGGAACGTGCAAGATGGGCAACGACGCATCGGCAGTCGTCGATTCGGAGCTGCGCGTTCACGGCGTTGAAGGCCTGCGAGTTGTGGATGCATCGATCATGCCGACGGTAGTTGGTGGCAACACCAATGCACCGACAATCATGATTGCGGAAAAGGCTGCCGATCTGATCAAGAATGGGCGTGCAACCCGACCAACAGAGATCTACGCTGGAAGTCTGTCTTCACATTGATCCATTTGTACGCTAATCAGTTGTGGCTATCTCCACCACTCGACCTGGCTTCTTCAAGCGCAGCGACCGCCGCATCGCGAGTCACGCTGGGAAAGTCCTCGAGAAACTCATTCAAACTCCGACCGTGTTCGAGATAATCGGTCAAGGATTTAAATGGAACCCGTGTCTCCTGAAAAACAGGCTCCCCGCTGAGAATGTCAGGATCGCGGACAATGGTAGTCAATTGGGGCATGGAATCGATTTTACCGTACAAGCCTTGGCTCCTGTTACTTCCCTTTTTGAAAACTCCTTATTTATCGACCCCGCCCCGCGACGGCCTTGGCGGCCATCGTCTCCAACACTTTCTGGTCCGCGTCTGCAAGCTTCTTGATGTAAACGCACCCCTTGCCTCTGGTGTGCTTGCCGAGCTTCGGAAGGAGCGCCTCTGCGCTGCTCAATCCGTACAAAACTATTGCCGACTTGCGTGGCGAAAAAGCAATCAGCGGCATGTCGCCTTCGCGCCCGCTGTCGTACACGTAGTGGTGGCTGCCGAAGCCTATGATTGACGGCCCCCACATCTTCGGCTTTTCTCCAGATGCTTTCTGCATCAACTTAACCAGTGCCTTGGCGTCTGCGCGTCGGTCCTTGTCTGTAATCGCATCAATGAACGCCGCGACACTTATTTTGATCGGTTTGGTTTTGTTCTCCGCCATGCTTCCCCTCCTTCTTTCGAAACATCCGTGGCTTTGTGCGACCGTCCTTACTACTCTTTCAAGAACTCCGCCACCGTCTTGATGTACAAATTCGGCTGATCGACGAACGCCATATGCCCGGACTGTGGCATGATTGCCAGCTTTGATCTTGCAATTTTTTCATGCATGGTGCGTGAGAGCCGTGGGTTCGATTCGTCGTGGTCGCCGCAGATCAGCAGCGTGGGCACATGGATCGTGGAAAGCTTGTCCAGGTATTCGACTGATTTCAAATTGCCGTCGATGATAAACTCGCCATCCGATCCCCACATTTCGCGATATAGGTCCCAGGCCGTCGACGTGTTGCCTGCCCCGGGATCGTAATTCGGGTCAGGACGCCGCTGATAAAGATACGGAAAGTAGCCATCGCCCCAGGCCAGCTTGGCGTAGTCGTCAGGGTAGCGTCCCTTTTCCCAGTCCTTCCCCTTATTAAAGAGGCCGGCTTTTTCCAGCGCTTCAAGTTTTGCCAGCGTTTCAGGCGGCATGCTGCGCTTTTCTTCAGCCAGCACTTTGTTCATTTCGCTTGTGCTGTAAAACGTCCCGCCCAGGATCAGGTGTGTGAGGTTCTGCTGATACTTGAATGCATACGCCTGCGCCAGCACGCCACCGTAAGAATGTCCCATGAGGCTGATCTTGCCCAGATGCAGCGCCTGGCGGACGGTCTCCACGTCCTCGACCATGTTTTCGACGGTGTATTGCGTCGCGTCTTCCAGCTTCTCTGATCGGCCGGAACCGCGCTCGTCGATAAAGATAAGTTTGTTGCCGCGCGCCAGCGGAAGCAGGTAAGGCATCAAATAGTCGTGCGAAGCGCCCGGCCCGCCATGCACGATCATCAAAGGCGTTCCCTGCCCAATGGTCTTGTAATAGATGAGCACGCCCTTGGCATCCACGTAACCTTCCTGTATGGGATAGACATTCGTGGAAATCGCGTGAGCCGGGGCTTGGGGCTTTTGCGCAAATACGGTGAGAGATAAAAGAATGACAACCAGCAACAACATGGATTTTTTCATGCGGAAGATTATAGTTCCGTATGTCAACAGCACCAGATGATTGAAAACATTGGATAAATACTTGCTCCAGCATTCTGC
>DATBVH010000478.1:0-3326 GCA_036515395.1 Candidatus Angelobacter sp. | reverse complement strand
ACTGGCTCTTGGGGAGCAAGCGGCTGGCCGGCATTGGCAGGAACGGGAACCAGCAGAGCTTCTTTGCGATAAACCAGGTTGCTGGCGTTGAACGTGGCCAGCTCAAAACCATGGCCGTGTGTGATCGCGTCCGTGGGGCAGGCTTCAACGCAGTATCCGCAGAAAATGCAGCGGTTGTAGTCGATGTTATAGATCTTGGCGTAACGTTCGGCGCCGCTGATGCGGTTCTCTTCCGTGTTTTCAGCCGCTTCAATATAAATGCAGTTTGAGGGGCACGCGGCGGCGCATAGAAAACAGGCGACGCACTTCTCCAGGCCATTTTCGTCGCGCTGCAGCTCATGCAGTCCGCGGAAACGCTCTTGAAAAACCGCGCCATCATTGGGCAGCTTTTTGTTGGGATAATCCTCAACAACTGTGGGAGCAAACATCTCCCGCAGGGTTACTGACATTCCTTTGGCGATGCCGAAGATATCGCTGAAAACCGACATGGCAACAGTATAAAGGGTAAGACGCGAAATTGGGAATCGCGGCAAGCGGCATATTTAGCTTGCAAACTGACGTGTGAAGGGTCGGCGCAACACCTCGGTTGCGAGTCCGACCAGAGCGTAAATCGCAGCATTAAGGAGGATGAACCAATAGTAGGCAAGTGGCATTGCGCGACCGATCAAGGACGCTGGAGCGGTGACGGCAACTATTGTCCAACGCGCAAGGTTCGGATTGGGCGCTGTGGCTGTCGAATAAATGAACCAGCAGTAAGCCACGACAAAACCGACGATTGCCCAGAGAGAAATTCTGCGCTTCATGAGAATGCCCTCCTTTGAATAATTCTAGCCCTTCTGCCGAAGCCCATCCTCTGTCACTTTTAGGTTTACATAGTACAACTCGGATCCAGCATTTCATCGCGACTACAAGCCTTAGAACGCCATTGAATCAAAGAATAAACAGCGTGTCGGGACTGGCGCGTACCCTCGATGCTTTGGGCAGAGTGGTAGTAACATTTATTATGAACACTTGCTGGTCTGTGAGCTGTGTATGGGAGAGGTTTCAGGATGCGAACTGTGAAAGTGGGAAAACGAAGGAAAAAATCAGCAGGAGAACGCGGCCTGCCTGGACTTCCCGGGCCTCCTGGTCCTGCGGGTTCGATTGGGCTGCAAGGCGAAACTGGTTCCCAAGGCAAACAAGGGCTGAGGGGTAAGACTGGTTTAAAAGGCAGTGAAGGCGCTACAGGACCTGCAGGGCGGAAGGGCAGAGAAGGCGCTACAGGCCCTGCGGGGAAGGGCGGAACTCTTAAAGATGTGGCACAACAAGTCCACTACATTGACCGGAGCATCGAGAATATTTACAACGAGATGGGCGTTCACATCACACGTATGAAAAAACTTCAATCAGAGCTCGATTCTCTCCGCGAGATTGTACGTCGGCTAGCAGCACGAAGCTTCCATGCTTCCAAAAAGTGACGATTCGGAGTTGGTATATAACTACCTGAATCCGCTTGGTGCGGCCAGATCCCACGCTGCTCGCAGTTCACGGTCAGTGCCCCAAATCTTCCTTTCCTGGGTACAACTTACTGGTGCGAAAGGGGGGACTCGAACCCCCACGCCTTACGGCGCCAGATCCTAAGTCTGGTGCGTCTGCCAATTCCGCCACTTTCGCACGTGAGCAGCTTCTATTGTAAATCGTCTTTTGCCTTTAGGAATCGGGGCAAGTATTCTCAAGCGATGCGTTCTGTGGTTGTGAGCACACTCTGGTTTTTGCTACTGGTTATGCTGGCTCCGCTGTCGCTGGCGCAGACTTTGCCCGCGACGGACAATAGCGCGGCGCTGGCGAATGCGCATCGTCTGTTTCGCCAGGCCGACTTTCGCGGCGCGGCAGCTGCGTTCCGCAAGATTGTGGATGCCAAGCCGTCCGATGAAGCATACGCTGGACTCGTCCGCAGCCTGTTGAAAGCGGACGACGTTAAGGGTGGCGAAGAAAGCTCGCAAAAAGCGCTGGCCGCTTTTCCTGAATCAGCCATCATCCATGCCGAGCGCGGTGACGTTGACTATCGTCGTGGCTTGATCCCACAAGCTGAAGAGGAATACCGGGCGGCGCTTAAATTCGACGAGAAATGCGCCCGCGGGTGGCTGGGGCAGGGGAAGGTTGACACCGTTTATGCGCGACGTAGCCAGTCCAAAGCAGCCGTTGCCAAGGCCCATGATCTTGATCCCCAGGATAGCGACGCGTTTTACGAATGGGCTATCCGCCTGGCCTACCCGGAGAATGTTGCGGCCCTGGAGCGCCATCTGGCTGAGTTCCACAATGATGCGGAAGAAGAACGGCATGAGCGCGAATACAAAGACTTTGTAAAAGCCCTGTCTGGCCGCAAGACCTGGATATTGTCGCGCGAAGTGGAGCGCACGGAAATGAAAATGGACGCGCTGACCGTGGGCGCTCGCATGGTGTTGCGCGGTTACGGTCTGCGTGCGCGGCTGAATGACCGCGCCACGGTGACATTGCTGGTCGATACTGGATCATCAGGCATCACCATCACGCGGAAGCTGGCGGAAAAAATTGGTGCGCGCAAGCTGGCTGAGCAGGCGCTTGAAGGCGTAGGCAAATCGGGTCCGGCAGTCGGCTACAAGGCCTGGGTGGATAAAGTTGTGATTGGCGACCTTGAATTTCATGATTGCTTTGTTCACGCCACGCCGCGAGAGATTGCCGAAGTGGATGGCATCATTGGCATGGATGTCTTCTCGCAATATCTGGTCACGCTGGACCTGCCTGCACGCAAGCTTCGCCTGGAGCCAATGCCGGCCCGAAGCAACGACGGCCCGTCCGCGCAAAAAGATGCTTTAACTCAGGCGTTTACTGTCGGGCATTTTCTACTGTTACCGACTGAAGTAGGCAAGAAAGCCGCTGGGCTGTTCGTGATCGATAGCGGCTCTAATGCGAATACCATTTCACCCGAGCTGGCAAGATCGATTCCGGAGATGCGGGCCTTCAATTCGCCCATGTCTGGGGCCAGCGGCGTAGTGAACAGCGCTTTCATTGCCGACGATGCACCTCTACGGTTCGCCAAGGTGAACCGCAGCGACCGCATCAGCACGCTCGATCTTCATTCCGTGAGCAAAGACCTGGGAATAGAAGTCTCCGGGCAGATTGGCTTCAGCGCCATGGAAAACATGAAGCTGACGATCGATTATCGTGATGGGTTGGTGCAGTTCACGGGGAAGTAACTTCCTGCCTACTCGCACGCTGAAGACTGCGCGTGCTCGCTTAACGGCTGTCGGGATGACGATTTTAATGAGTAGGGCATATTTTTGCATCCATAAAAACCCGCCACTGCT
>DATBVH010000477.1:0-3392 GCA_036515395.1 Candidatus Angelobacter sp. | reverse complement strand
GCGTTTGATTCTGAAGTGTGGTGCGATTCGCACGTGCTGAATCAGATTTACCACCGTCCAGAAAATATCTTTCAATCGCTTACGGTGCATCTAGATTCACCGGCGTCGCTGCAGCAGTTCAAAGATGCGGCCACGGCCGATCCGAGATTGACCGTGGATGTGAGCCCGGAAATCGAATATTACGCCAAGCAATCTCGCACTCTGACCACGCTAATCGTCGTGCTGGGCGGAATTGTGGCGTTTGTGATGGGCATCGGCGCTGTGTTTGGAGCTTTGAACACCATGTATTCCGCCGTGGCGGAACGCTCCCGTGAAATCGCTACTTTGCGCGCGCTCGGGTTCGGCGCGGGCAGCGTGGTTTTCTCCTTTATGATTGAAGCTCTCCTCATTTCACTTATGGGCGGATTACTGGGAGCTATAGCAGTGCTGCCATTGAATGGATTGACGACCGGCGCAATGAATTGGCAGACGTTTTCTCATCTGGCTTTCGCGTTTCGCATTACTCCATTTCTGCTGGGACTAGGATTGCTCTTTGCTCTTGTGATGGGTGTTCTTGGCGGATTCTTTCCAGCATTGCGCGCTGCTCGACGTCCAGTAGCTCCGGCGCTGCGCGGAATGTAAAGCCTTTATCGCCGAGCAACTACGCATTCGATCAAACAAAAAAACCTGCCGCATCCTGAAAAGATGCGGCAGTTCTGTTTGAAGATGAATTGCTTACCAGACGTGGCATGCGTTGGCGCTGACCATTTTCTGGCCAGCTTTGCAGCCAAACGCTTTGGCAAAATCAGGGCTGTTCTGCAGGGTCCCGTTCGTGCGGTACTCGCCGGGAGAATGCGGATCAGTCTTGGCCCGCAGTCGTGAGCTTTCCGGAGTGGCGTTCTGGCACCACACCTGGGCAAAGCCGAGAAAGAAACGTTGCTCTGGAGTGAAGCCATCTTTCGTGGCTGCTACTGTGGGATTCATCTCCATGTCTTTATGCAGCGCGGCCAGCGCTATGCGCAGCCCGCCATTGTCAGCCGTGTTTTCACCCAGCGTCAGCCGGCCGTTGAGATGAACGTCGTCCACGGCAACAAATGAGCTATACTCATCGGCGATGCAGGTTGTACGCTTGTCGAATTCGTCGCGGTCCGCCTGCGTCCACCAGTTTTTGAGGTTGCCTTCCGCATCAAACTTGCTGCCCTGGTCGTCAAATCCGTGCGTAAGCTCATGGCCAATCACCACGCCGATGCCTCCAAAATTCACGGCATCATCCGCATCTTTATCAAAGAAAGGCGGCTGCAGAATGCCGGCCGGGAAATTGATGTCATTATTCGCCGGGCTGTAATAGGCGTTGACCGTGGGAGGCGTCATGCCCCACTCTTTTTTGTCCAGCGGCTTGCCAATCTTATTGAGGTTGCGCTTGATTTCAAACGAGCGCGCTCTCTGGACGTTGCCGACCAAATCACCGCGTACAATTTTTACCGAGCTATAGTCGCGCCACGTATCCGGATAGCCGATTTTGTTGGTAATGGCATGCAGCTTTACCAGCGCTTGCTTCTTGGTTTCAGGCGTCATCCAGTCCAGGCCTTGAATATCCTGGCCCAGCGATTCTTCCAGCGCATTCACCATCTTCAACATACGCTGCTTGCCGTCAGAACCAAAAGTGGCCGCAACATATGGCTGGCCCAGCGCTTCGCCCAGCAATCCGTCTGTGATTTGCACACAACGCTTCCAGCGCGGCTGCAATTCTTTTTGCCCGTTCAAGTATTGGCCGTAAAAGGCAAAGTTTTCGCGCACAAGCGGATCAGACAGCGTAGGCGCCGCTGCCCTTACTGCATGCCAGCGTAGATAAGTTTTCCAGTCGGCAACCGGTACAGAGTCAACAACACCGTTGACCTTCTGAAAGAAATCCGGCGGGACCACATTAACTTCAGTGAAGCTCGGCGCGCCGGTTGAAGTGAAGAAGCGATCAAACTTGAACCCCGGAGCAAGCGCTTCCAGTTCAGAGACCTTCATTTTGTGATCGCGGTTCTTAGGATCGCGCATCTGCACGCGCTTGAAGGCAGCATCGGCCAGTTTGGTTTCGATGTCCATCACTGCCTGCGCTTCTTTTTTTGCTGCCGCTTCATCATCCCCCAGCAGCACAAACATCTTGGCCATGTGCTCAAGATATTTCTGGCGTGTTTCCTCAGACTTGGTATCTGTATCGGAGTAGTAGTCGCGATCCGGAAGTCCCAGACCGCCCTGAGCTATGTTGGCAATCTGCATGCTCGCGTTATGCAAGTCAGGCGATGCGCCAAAATTGAACAGTGCCTGAACGCCCAGCGATTGAAGATAAGCAATGGTCTCCACCAGTTGGTCTTTTGTGGTGATCGCTGCGATGCGGTCCAGCTCTGGCTTTAGCGGAGCGCTGCCGTTTTTGTTGACCGTGGTTTCATCCATACAGGATTCATACATGTCGCCAATCTTCTGCTCCACCGGCGACCGCTTGGGGTTGTTGGCGGAATCCTTCTCCAGGATCTTGTGCAGGAACTGGCGATTGTAATCGGCCAATTCGTTGAAGCGGCCCCAACTCGCCTGGTCAGAGGGGATGGGATTATTTTTACGCCAAGTGCCGCAAGCGTATTGGTAAAAGTCCTGGCATGGGTCAACGCTCTTGTCCATAGCGCCAAGGTCAAAAGATTTGGGCCGTGGGACCGTCTTTTCTGTGTTTTCGGTTTTTTCCACTGAAGCTGCGGCAGACGGCTCCAAAGGTTTTTTTGATGGAGCACTGCCCGTTTGGGCCACGGCAGTTGCTGCCAGCAACACAACGGACGTTAAGATTTGTTTCCAAAGCATAGGTACCCTCAGATTGAATTTCGTAAAACTGGAAAGTTTATGCCCATTTCTCAAGCCTGTACAGCAGAAGCTTTGTTGGGGCATGGTTTCTTTTTACCTGCAAAATTGCCGTTGAATTAACTGTTGCTTGTAAAATCGTGTTGCTGCACTATTAAATCGCAAACTGCGATGCCTTATCCACCGAGCGGCCCTCCTTCGACCAACATTCCTGACGACAAGAACGCACCCGGCGGCATTCCGTCCGGGACCGATTCTGAGTTGATCATTCGCAGCCCTTCTTTGCAGCGCGTGATGAAGCTTGCGGAAAAAGTGGCCCGCCATCCTGCCGCCGTCCTTATTGTGGGTGAAACCGGATCAGGCAAGGAGATGATTGCGCGCACCATCCACAGCCATTCTCTGCGCTGCAACCAGCCGCTGGTTGACGTGAACTGTGCCGCCATTCCAGAAAACCTGGTTGAGAGCGAGCTGTTTGGATACGAAAAAGGCGCATTCAGCGGCGCGGACGCCATGAAACCCGGCTTTTTTGAGATGGCCAACAAGGGAACTCTTTTCCTCGATGAAATCGGCGATCTGGA
>DATBVH010000476.1:0-2789 GCA_036515395.1 Candidatus Angelobacter sp. | reverse complement strand
TCGCCGCTGTTTTTGGAATTCCTGATGGGCAAGCGCGACTACCAGTGCACTGCGTGGGGCATGCCGGCGTACAACATCTTCGGCTGGCAGAAGCCGTGCTACCTGCTGCAGGATGGCTATGCAGACACGTTCCAGGAACTGATGGACAGCACGGCATGGCACGAGTATGGAACCGAATCCGGGAATCCCAAGTGCGCGAATTGCATGGTGCACAGCGGCTACGAGGCGTCTGCGGTAAATGAAACTTTCAGCTCGCTACGCGGCCTGCTGGCCACCGCAAAAGCTACGCTCTTCACAAGCCACAAAGATGAGCACGCGCTGAAGCTCTTGAACGAACACGTGCGTCCTGTGCATAGCTACAATCCGCTCGTTCAGATTGAAGAGTCTTCCAGCCAGCTTGAGGAGACCAGCGCATGACCGAGTCGGTACAGAACAATGCTGTTAAAGCCGCTGACTCGCTCGAAGTCGCGCCGGGATTCAAGCATGAAAAGCTGGAAGGCTGGGTACCGGAACTTGCAGGTGAAGAAGATGTCCGGCAGGCTCTTGAGAAGGCCTTCGATTATCGCGGCGACGTGACCATCACGCGCAAGGACGGCAGCAAGGTCGAAGGTTATATTTTTGACCGGCGCACAGGCAAGACGCTGGCAGATTCCGCGGTGCGGCTGTTCCCTAAAGACGCCGACCAGAAGATATCCATTCCATATTCAGAGATCGCAGCCCTGGCCTTCAGCGGACGCGATACCGCCGCCGGAAAGAGCTTTGAAGCCTGGGTGCGCAAGTACTGGGAGAAAAAGGCCGCAGGCGAAAAGAATATTGGGATACAGGCGGAAGAACTTTAATCGCCGACATCGCGCGTGATTGGAAAAGCGGAAGCTTAACGCGGATGAGCGTGGATCAAAAGTCATCTTGATTAGGGCCGTGATTAGTGATCTTGGGAGATGTGGAATGGCAGTTCTGAAATTGACTTCATTGGGCACTTCCACCGGAGTGGTGATCCCGAAAGAAATGCTAGAGCGCCTGAAGGTGGACGAGGGCGATGAACTGTTTGCGGTGGAAACACCCGGAGGTTACCTCATTACTGCCCATGATCCTGAAGTAGAACGCCAATTGAAAATAGCGCAGAGGATTATGGATGAATATGAGGAAACTCTGCGTCTATTGGCAAAGTGAGCGAACCGGTTTGGATAAAGAAATCGGCTTTAGTGTTAGCGCATACGCAAGCGCTGATGAAACATGGCGGTCCGGCGGGCTTGCGGGACGATGGACTTTTGGAATCAGCTTTAGCCAGACCCAGAAATTTGTATGCCTACGAAAGTATCAGTGATATTTGCCGGCTGGCTGTGAGCTATGCAGCAGGAATTTTGCGCAATCATCCGTTCGTAGACGGTAATAAACGCGCTGCTTTTGTTGCGCTGAGCATGTTTCTGGATCTCAACGGCATCCGTCTGACGGCCAATCCCAAGGAAGCGGCGGATATTTTCTTTAAAGCAGCGGCTGGAGAGTTGAACGAAGAAGATTTGACGGCATGGGTTTTCAAGAATTCTGCCGCTGAAGGTAAAGAAAAAGCATGAAGGCCTTTATCACAGGAGCGACGGGATTTGTCGGCAGCCATGTGGCGCGAGCCTTGGCCGCGCAAGGCGCTGAGCTGCGGTTGCTCATCCGTGCGACAAGCCGCCTGGATAATATTGCCGACTTGCGGGCTGAAACTTCTTTGGGCGACCTTCGCAATCCCGAGTCACTCAAGAAGGCGATGGCTGGGTGCGACTTCGTCTTCCACGTCGCTGCCGATTATCGTTTGTGGGTGCGCGATCCGGAGCAGATGTACCTCTCTAATGTTGAAGGGACGCGCGCAATCATTCAAGCGGCGCGGGAAAGCGGCGTGCGTCGCGTGATCTACACCAGTTCGGTGGCCACGATGGGCTTTACCCGTGAAGGCCATATTGCCGGGGAAGATTCAGCGGTTTCTCTCAAAGACATGGTGGGCCATTACAAGCGGTCAAAGTTCATGGCCGAACAAATCGCTTTGGAAGCTGGCAAAAACGGCGCGAATGTGGTGGTGGTAAATCCCACGACTCCGATCGGCGAATATGACATCAAGCCAACGCCGACGGGAAGAATCGTCGTCGACTTCTTGAAGCGCAAATTTCCTGCCTATGTCGATACCGGGCTGAATCTGGCCGACGTGAAGGAAGTCGCCCGTGGCCATCTGCTGGCGATGGAAAAAGCGCGGCCGGGGCAGCGTTACATTCTGGGCGGTGAGAATCTGACGTTGAAACAGATTCTCGACAAACTTTCTGTGCTAACGGGCTTGCCTGCGCCAACCATGAAAGTCCCACACGCTGTGGCCATGGGATTTGCCGTGTTCGACCAGTTCTTTACCGGCACCATTATGGGCAAAGAGCCGCGAGCCACCATTGATGCAGTGAAAATGGGCCGCAAAAAAATGTTTGCTTCGTCGGCAAAGGCCGAGCGCGAGCTGGGCTACAAGGTGATGCCGGTGGAAGATGCGCTACGGCGTGCCATCGATTGGTTCCAGGCGCATGGCTACGTTGAAACGGCAGCACAGGTTGCGACGGTGAACGCATGAGCAAAATCGCAATCATCGCGGCTATGGAACGAGAGATTGCGCCACTGGTGCGGGGATGGCAGCGCGGCAAGATTTCTTCCAATGAGAGAAGTTTCTCTATATTTGAGCACGATGAAGTGGTCGCAGTGGTGTCAGGCATCGGATGCAACAAAGCTGAGCTAGCGGCCCGGGCCGTAGTGCAGCAGCATCGGCCCACGCTCCT
>DATBVH010000475.1:0-4668 GCA_036515395.1 Candidatus Angelobacter sp. | reverse complement strand
CATTTTGGCGACTTTGAGATCGCTATCGAGACTGACGGCATTCTGGAAATGCCCAATCGCCTCTTCATAATTGGCGCCGCGAAAGGATTGAACGCCCTTGTTAAGTTGATCGCGAGCCTTTAGTTTGTTGCAACCCGCCGTGCTCAGCAGCGCGGCTGCGACGGCTATTACCGTCACAAGTCGTGCGGTCCTATTCATCTTTGCTGCTCCCTTAATCGGAGTGGAGAAAATTTTTTGCGCCCTGAGGTGGGTAAAACTCGCGGGGATGACCGGCCCACCGATCATCCCCATTCTGAGGAGTTAAACCGTATTACTGTCCCGCTTCGATCTTTGCCGTAATCAAACCGATTCTGTCGATGACGTTGGTGCCCCGGGCGATATCAATCACCTGGGCGACATTCTGAAATTCAACGTCAGGATCGCCTTTCACGAACATGACCCGTTCCGCGCGCGTCTTGAAGATATCAGTAAGGCGGGTCTGCAGATTTTCCTGCGACACATCTTCCTGGTTGATCTTCAGTTTTACCTTGCCGTTATCCTGCAGAACCTGCACCACCACGGTGCGGTCTGTCTGGGTTTCCGGCTGGTGCGGCGGCGGCGGTTGCGGTACCAGCGCCTCAAGTCCTTTCGGCGTCAGCGGCGTGATGACCATGAAAATGATCAGCAGCACCAGCAAAACGTCGATCAAGGGCGTGACGTTGATATCAGCGGTCTGTCCGCCTCCTCCGCCAGTTGTCATTGCCATAGAATTAATCCTCTTCTGTCTGGTTCTGGTCCATTACTGCGGTGGCTTGTTGGCGTCGCGCTTCTGTTCAGTCAGCAGGCCCACCTGGTCAACGCCGGCAGAGCGGACGTCGTCAACAACTTCGACCACTCCTTTGTACTTGGCCCGCGCGTCAGCCTTCACAAACACCTGCTTGTTCGTGCGGCTGGAAACGCGGTCCTTTACCTTCTGCGTTAACTCTTCCGGCGTTACCTTCTGCGTATCAAGAAAAACCTGACCGTCTCTCATTACTGCCACGATCACCGCGTCTTCCTTGTCCGCGTCCGGCATTGGCATGGGGTTGGTGGCCTTGGCCAGATCAACCGACTGGCCTTTCTGCAACATCGGCGTGATCACCATGAAAATGATCAACAGCACCAGCATCACGTCCACCATGGGTGTGACGTTGATATTGGAGTTTACTTTTGCGCCTTCATTACGAACACTTATGGCCATTGTTCAACTCCCGGCTTACCGCCGCACCGTGGTAGCACTGCTCCGCTTCAGGAAGTAATCCACCAGTTCGCTGGATGAGTTATCCATTTCCACGTCAAAAGCTTCCACTTTGCCGGTGAAATAGTTGAACATCATCACGGCAGGGATGGCGACGAACAGTCCCAGAGCCGTGGTGACCAGCGCTTCAGAAATACCGCCGGCGACCGCGCCCAGACCTGTGGCCTTCTGCTCAGAGATCTTTTTAAAGGCGTTCAGAATTCCGATGACCGTTCCGAACAGGCCGACGAACGGCGCCGTGGATCCGATTGTGGCCAGACCGCCCAGGCCGCGCTTCAATTCGGCGTGGACAATGGCTTCCGCCCGTTCCAGGGCGCGCTTGCTGGCTTCAATCTGTTCACCGGGAATTTCCGTGGATTCACCATGGGCCTTGAATTCCTGCAACCCTGCGGTCACCACTTTGGCCAGATGGCTCTTCTTGTTGCGTTCAGCCACGCGAATGGCTTCATCGAGCTTGCCTTCACGCAGAGCGCCGGCAACCACGGGAGCGAACTGGCGAGACTGTTTGCGGGCGGCGCTGAATGCTATCCAGCGATCAATCATTACGCCGATAGACCACGCCGACATAATAAAGAGAACAACTACGACGACCTGGGCTACCCAGCTCATCTGTTTCCATAAGTGGATGGGGTCCCAACCGATAGTGCCGGCGTCATCGGCTCCTGCTGCCTGCTGAAGCAGCCAGAAAGCAAACATATGCGCTTTGGCGATGGTAAGAGTTGCAATATTTGCGACAAGCATGGGTTAAGTTTTCCTCCTCAGAACTTTTAATCAATTGTTTGCCGAGAGTGTTGCCCCCTTCACGGGGCGGGATAGAACGGAGCACAGCGCGCGACTACAGGACGCGATGAACCTTCTTCAATCTCGGGGCCGGGACAGCGGGCGCTTGGCCCGCCATCAGTATTCTTTACATAACTGCTTTTTACATGTGGAACTGGACTTTAATCGTTGTTTCCACTTCCACCGGTTCGCCGTTCAAGATGTAAGGTTTGTACTTCCACTGTTTCACGGCATCCATCGCAGCCTGGATGAGAATTGGATGCCCCTGGACCGCATGAAGGTTTTCGATGACTCCACTCTTACTTATGGTCGCCTGCAACAGCACGTCACCCTGAATGTGCGCGATCCGGGCCATCTGGGGATAAGCAGGCTGTACATCGTGGATTTTAAGACCATCGGCGACGCCCGAAGAAACGCGTAACTTCTGCGGAGCAGCTACTTTAGGAGGCGGCGCGGCTGATCCGATAATTCCGCCAATCACTCCGCCAGACGATCCACCGGGGACGCCGCCAACCACTCCACCGACCACGCCGGCGTTTTGCTGCGGAGCTTCCTCGTGCTCAATCATCTGGATTTTTTTCGGAATCTTGCTGGGGGTGCGGAGCGCACCGTCAACGATTTCGCTGACTTTCTGCACATGCTGGATCTGCGGGGCGGCCGGTGGCGGGGGTGGAGGAGGCGGCGGAGGAGCGACGAGCCAAGTCGTCAGCTGTCCTTTGGGCAGCGCCTCAGTAAAAATAAGGGGCAACAGTACCAGGAAACCCACCAAGCCAAGTTGTACCAGAGTAGAGATCAAACCTGTCCACTTCTGGTTGGTTTTGATTCTTCCTCCGGATTCCATCAGGCTGTCTTCAAACATGCCGATTCTCCAATCCTAGGGGGACTAAGCGATTAAAACATTGGACACCGGGACTGCTTTTTTTGATCCCAAAAACCGGAAAAATTCCGGCCCTATACTTTCACGCGAGCTTTCCCTTTCGCGCCAGGGGCAGGAAGCGGAATTGCTCCTCTTCCCGAGCTTTTTGCACGCCATTCCGTATAAGCCACAAGCATGGGAGCCGCTACGGCAATGGACGAATATGTACCTATTATGATGCCGACTACCAAGGCAAAGGAAAACCCATGAAGTACTTCCCCGCCAAAAAGATACAGTGAGAGCACCGTCAGGAATGTAAGCCCTGAAGTCAGGATCGTCCGGCTCAGCGTCTGGTTGATGCTCTTATTGACGATCTCCGCCAGGCTCTCCCGGCGCATGAGCTTTACGTTTTCCCGAATGCGATCAAACACCACGATGGTGTCGTTCATGGAATAACCAACAAGGGTTAGAATCGCGGCGATAACAGTAAGGGTTATCTCCTGATTCGTCAAGGAGAACGCTCCCACAGTGATTAAAGTATCGTGAAAAACGGCAACAACGGCGGCCACGCCGTAGATCATCTCAAACCGGAACCACAAATAGACGAGCATGGCGATCAGGGAGAATCCAACCGCCAGCGTAGCCTGCTTTTTTAGCTGGCCGCCCACCTGCGGACCCACGATATCTGCGCTGCGAACACCAAAGTCGCTGGTGTAAAAGGCCTGTTTCAGCGCGTTTAGCACTGGGTCGGGAACCACGGCCTTCAGGTCGTCCATGGACTTGATCACGCCGCCATGGTCCTTATCGCGGAAATCTAAGATTCGGCGCGCCAGTTGGTCATATTGTGAAGGATCAGCATGCAGAGGATCGGCGGCCACCAAGGCATCGCGGACGGCGGTAAAGCCAATCCGGTCACTGTTATTGATGTTCTGCTTGCCCTGGATGGGATTGGTCTCCAGAGCATTGATAATCTGGTTCTTCCCCTTGGAAAGATCGGCTTCGCTGGTTTCCTTCAAATCCAGCTTGATCACCACTTCATTTTCGCCGGCATTGCCATAGCTCTGGATCGTTGCATTGTGCAGCCCGGCTTTGTCCAGTTCGGCCCGAATCGCCGAGAGGTTGGGCTGGTTCACAAACTTCACATACACCAGAGTGCCGCCACGGAAATCCACGCCCAGCGGAATGCCGTGCCAGAACAGCATGGAAAGAATGCCGGCCACGCTGAAGATCAGCGAGAAGCTGAGGAAGTACCACTTTTTGCCCAGGAAATCGATATTTGTATTGCGAAAAAATTCCACTTTATTTTTGACCCTTTGAACTAGATGCTTAAAGCTTCGCCTCGCCCTTTGCGGCTGAGGACAGCATCGAAAATGACGCGGGAAACAAAAACCGCGGTAAACAGGTTGGCCAGAAGGCCGAAAATCAGCGTAAGACCGAATCCGCTTACCGGCCCGGTACCCACAAAAAACAGAATCAACGCGGAAACAATGGTTGTTACGTGGGTATCCAGAATCGTGGTCCAGGCGCGATCAAAGCCCTGGTCAACCGCTGCGGCAGCGGCCTTGCCGCTGCGCAGCTCTTCCCGAATGCGCTCAAAAATCAGCACATTGGAATCCACGCCCATACCGACGGTTAGAATTACTCCCGCAATTCCCGGCAAAGTCAGCGCCACGTTCACGCCTGCGATCGTGGACCAGCCCAAAAAACCGAGCAGGATGATCAAGTTCAGAATCAAGGCGACGTCCGCGTTGATACC
>DATBVH010000474.1:0-3951 GCA_036515395.1 Candidatus Angelobacter sp. | reverse complement strand
TGGGAACGTAAGCCACGTCGCGCGGCACCTCTGGACTTTTTGCGTCCATGTCAGTGTACGCAGCAGCAAAGAGGCGTCCAACGCCTTCTGGATTCAAGTGGAATGCTCTTTGGCCATTCGGCGTATCCGGGCCATCGGTTGGTACCGGCACATCTGGGATGTCGTATCCTGCCCAGCGTTTAGCCGCCTCATCCCACCAGACGATTGGCTTCGAGCCTGGATATGGTTTACCGTGTCGATCGCAGGAAGCGCGGTTGTACAGGATGCGCATGTTGTTCGGCCAGGTCCACCCGAAATTTGGATACAGGCCCAGACCTCCCGGATCGGTTTGCGAATCTCGACGTTTGGAGAGATTGACTCCGCCGCCAAACACGCCTGCGTAGATCCATGCTCCGCAAGAAGTTGAGCCATCGGGTTGCAGGTCCGATACTTTACGAACCAGATCGCCGGCCTTCAATCCGGAGGCTGGAATATCGCGCAATGCACGGCCATTGATTTCGCGAAGCACGTCTTCGGCAGTCGTGTAGGTCCAGGAAGCATGTTTAAGGATCAAGTCTTTCTCGTCAGTTGAATCTTTCACCAGCTCGCGAACGCGCCGGAAGACCAGATCGACGATTTCGCCGTCCGGTTTCGCTTCCCCGGGTGGTTTCACGGCTGCGTTCCGCCACTGCACCATGCCTCCCGAGTTGGAGATGGTCCCATTCTTCTCCATGAAAAACGAAGCAGGCAGCATAATTACTTCGGTAGCGATGGACTTGGGATCCACACCCGGTCGACGCCAGAATGTCGCCGTCTCCGTCTCCCAGATCTCCTGGACTACCAATGTCTCCAGCTTTGCCATGGCATCGAACGTCAATTTCAAATTGGGCGTGGTTACTGCGGGGTTCTGGCCGACGATCCACAACATCTTGAGTTTTCCCGCGAGAGCATCCTCAAAGATTGACATGGTGCCGTAGTCTTTTTGGGCGTTGCGCTTGGGCAGCCAGGTGTAGCCGAAATCATTTTCGGGAGTGGCCGCGTCTCCGTAAAATGCCTTGAGCATATTGACCAGGCATTTGCGATCTCCAGTGCCATTCTTTTCTGTATACCCCGTGAGCGTGGGCTCTGTGTGCGCCGGGTAGTTGAGATATCCAGGCGTGTAGTTATTGAGCACGCCCATGTCGCATGCGCCTTGCACGTTGGGCTCGCCGCGTAGAGCATTCACTCCGCTACCGGGCTTTCCGACGTTACCCAGAAGGAGTTGCAGGATTGTGAAGCCTCGGATTCCCTGCACGCCGGTGGTGTGCTGAGTCATTCCCAGCGCATAGAGAATTGATCCCGGCCGATTCCTTGCCATGGTCTCCGCTATTTCGCGGATCTGGGCAGCCGGAATACCGGTGATGCTCTCACCGACTTCGAGCGAATAGCGCGAAACAAACTTTTTGAGATGGCTAAACACGGTGTGAGGGTCATCCAGGCTGGTGGCCCGGTGCGGCTTGCCCTTTCCGTCAAGCTGATAACCCCAGCTTTCAGTGTTGTATTTGTGCTTATCTTCATCAAACCCGCTGAAGAGTCCGTCCTTGAAATCGAAATCCTTTTGCCCGAGAAGAAGCGCGTTCGTATGCGTCCTGACGTAGTCGTCGTCATATAGCTTGTTTACCAGGACGTAGTTGATCATGGTATTGAGAAACGCGGCATCGGTGCCGGGGCGAATGCGCGCGTACATGTCGGCTGTCGCGGAAGTGCGTGTGAACCGCGGATCTACATGGATGATCTTCGCGCCATTCTCTTGCGCTTTCCGGATCCACTTGAAAGCCATGGGATGGTTTTCCGCCACATTGCTGCCCTCCACCAGAATCGTCTTGCAATGCTGCAGGTCGATCCAGTGGTTGGTCATGGCGCCGCGTCCGAATGCTGCCCCCAGACCGGGGACCGTGGGGCTGTGTCAAAGTCGAGCCTGGTGTTCGACGAAGACTGTGCCAAGCAGGCGCGTTGCTTTCTGGAATAGATAGCACTCTTCATTCGTGTTCTGCGCGCCGCCCATGAAGGCGATTGCGTCCGTCCGGTTGACTGGGACGTCTTTATCGTCGAGTTTCTCGGTCGCAATCCATGTTGCATCGCGGGTCTTGCAGATCTTTTGCGCAATTCGGTCGATCGCGTTTTCCCACGACATATCTTCCCAGTGGTCGCTTCCCGGTGCGCGATAACGCGGTTTTGCCAGCCGGTGAGGAGAGGCATGTGTCGCGAACATGGAGACGCCTTTAACGCAGAGCGATCCTCGATTTACGATGTGGTCATAATCACCTTCCATGGCAATCAGTTTGCCTTGCCGCGTTGAAGCGATCATTCCGCAACCACAGGAGCAGAAATTACATGAAGTGGTGTATTCCTTCACCTCAGAGAGTTTCATCTCTCTCGTAGCCGCTCTCACCGTTTGCAGGTCAAGAATGCCATCCAGCGCCAGCCCCATGCCGGCGCCCACAGCGAACCTAAGCATGTCCCTTCGCGTAACCATTCCGGTCTTGCTGCGACTTGTTGATACGTCGAGCGGAATATTTTGTGAAGTATCCATAACTATTTCGTCGTGTTTACTTCGTCCCATTGATAAGCGAAGTAGCACCCCTCCACACTAGTTTGGCCCTCCATTCAGGAACACTGTCAGTAGTGCCAGTTCCGAAATTCGGCTCTGGGTTTCTAGACTCAATCTTGCGTGAGGGACGCAGGTGCATTCATTGACCCATGAAGGATTCAAGTACCAATCCTGTTTGGTTCGTGCTCACTCAGCATTGGGTCAGCCTTGCCGGAGTGGCGCTGGTGACGAGCGCCGGGATCTCCTGGCTTTTTGTATGGCCGCTTCATATTCGCAGCCACGCCGAAAATCCTTATGCGGGAATCGTTCTCTTCCTGCTTCTTCCGATGGTTTTCTTTATTGGGTTGGCGTTGATTCCTATCGGCGTATTTCTTGGCAAACGACGCATCCGCGAAGGAGTGGAAGCAGACAGCTTCGATCGCAAAGTGGCTCTGCGGCGATTGGCTTGGTTTTTTGCCGTCACGACGCTGGCGAACGTGATCATCGGAACGCAATTTACCTACGGCGCAGTCAAGCACATGGAGACACAACAATTCTGCGGAGGGACATGCCACACCATGAAGCCTGAACTTGCCGCCCATGAGAATTCGCCTCACTCCAGGCTGGAATGCGTGGAGTGTCACGTTGCGCCGGGCGCAGGCGGCTGGATCAAAAGCAAGGCATCGGGGACTCGTCAGCTTTTTGAGATGGTGCTGAACACCTATCCACGGCCGGTCCCTCCGGCGCTCGAAAGCAACCGTCTGGTGCCTTCAAGCGAAACATGCGAGAACTGCCACTGGCCACAGAAATCCAGCGGCGTGAGTCTGCGCGTGCTCAACACGTATGCGGATGATGAAGCGAACACGCGATCTGAAACGGTTCTGCTCATGCTTGTAGGAGGTAACAAGTTCTCCGGTATTCATGGCGCTCACTTTGGCCCGGGGGTACATATCCGCTTTGCAGCGACTGACCCCAGCAGGCAAACCATCCCGTGGGTTGAATCCCGGAACACAACAACGGGAAATGTCCATACGTTTATCAGCACAGATGCACCGGCTGATTCGGCAAAAGGCCTGCCGACCTATGAAATGCAGTGCGTTGATTGCCACAATCGCCCCGCTCACACTTTTGAATTACCGGGGCATGCGATGGACCAGGCCCTCGTCCGCGGCGAGCTCTCTTCCACGCTGCCCTATATCAAGAAAAAATCCGTAGAACTCCTGCAGGCAAATTACCGCACAACCCAGGAAGCGGCCACGCGGCTACCGGAACAGCTGGTGAACTTCTACCAGCAGCACTATCCGGCTATCTATGCACAACGGCCCGGAGATGTTCAGAACGCGGCCAAGGCAATTCTCGCAATCTATAACCGTAACGTGTTTCCCGAGATGAAAGTTGTCTGG
>DATBVH010000473.1:0-3325 GCA_036515395.1 Candidatus Angelobacter sp. | reverse complement strand
CAGCGGCAAGCCCTTGGCATAAAACTTGCTGAGGTGCGACATCTGGAGGAAATCCAGGATCTTTGCCGCTTCCTGTGCAGCATGGCCCAGGCTGCGAGTATGCATGAACGCACCCAGCATTACGTTTTCCAGCACGGTCAGGCTGGGCAGTGGTTTTACGATCTGGAACGTCCGTCCAATTCCCAGACGCGCGGCGCGATCCGGCGACATTTTGGAAATGTCCTTGCCCTGAAAGCGAATCACCCCTTCATTGGGATGGAGAAAGCCGCTAATCAAATTGAAAACCGTAGTTTTGCCGGCGCCGTTAGGACCGATGATGAAAAGAATCTCTCCCTCATTCATCGCAAGTGAAACGTTTTTGACGGCCCTGAGTCCGCCAAAGCGCTTGGTGACGTTCTCCATTTCCAGAACGGGTGTCATTGGGCAGCCCCGCCTAACGCTGGTTGTGGTTCGGCATCTTTAGGTGGTTTTATGCGCTTGCGGAAACGATGTTGCAGGCCGCCAACAATTCCCTCCGGCAAGAACAGCACTACTACAACAATCAAAACGCCATAAATCAGAAGATGGCTTTCCTGAAAAACATTCTTGAAAGATTCTGAAGCCGTCAACAGCAGCACCGCGCCCACGATCGGCCCAAGCAATGTTCCTGCGCCGCCCAGCATAGTGATGATGGCAATCTGGATGGAAATATCGATAGTAAGAATGCTATCCGGAACAATGAACTGGAACGCGCGTCACCCAAGGGTCACCCAAGCGTCACGCAAGGGCCACCCAGGCGTTACCTAAGGGTCGAATTGAAGAAGTGCTTTGTTTGCAATGAAAACTGAAAAAAGGCCGGGTGGGGGAGGGCGAATCGAGTGATTAGCGACACCACACACGAGATCGGGGGAAGCAAATTTTACCGCAGATTAACCCGGATGGACGCGGACGGGGATAAAAGGGAAGAGTCAGTCGATGACAAACAGAACCAGCGCAGCTATTTGCCGACATAACGGAAGGCGGGATACTGAGGATTATGAGGTCTGATAACAAACGGAAAAGCGGCGACAGTGATGATCCGGTAGTGAGGGGCTTTCTTGATTACCTTAACGTTGAGAAAGGACTAACGCCGTTGACAGTGGGCGCCTACAAATCTGACCTGATCCAGTTTGCCGAGTTTCTTGCGGCCAGGCACAGGGAGTTACCGCACGCGCGACGGGAAGATGTGCGCGCATTTTTGAGCCAGCTGTTTGCCAACGGGGTAAAAGACCGGTCGGTAGCGCGCAAGCTTTCCACGCTGCGGCACTTTTACAAATACCTGCTGCTGGACCGGATTATCAAGGAGGATCCAACACTGGAGATTGACTCGCCCAAGCAATGGAAGGTGCTGCCGAAATCGCTGGCGGTAAGCGAGATTGATTCAATGATGGAGGCGGCGGGGAAGGCTGACGATTCCAAGCTTTCCGCGGCGCTGGCGCAGCGAGACCAGACCATGCTGGAGGTGTTTTACGCAGGGGGAATGCGGGTTTCTGAGATCATCAACGTAAAGCTGGAAGATTTGAAGCTGGAACTTGGGCACATATTGGTTTGCGGCAAGGGGGACAAGGAGAGGATTGTCCCGATTGGAAAAGCCGCACAGGAGCGAATCAGCGCATATCTGGCTGACGGCCGGGAAGTCCTACTAAGAGGCAAGATTTCCTCCATGTTGTTTGTGCGGCGCGGGGGCGGGCGGCTGTCACGGCAGCGTGTCTGGCAGATGGTAAAAGATTCTTCCGCATCGGGACGGCACGCCAGCCCGCACATGCTGCGGCACAGCTGCGCCACGCACATGGTGGAAAACGGCGCGGACCTGCGTACGGTGCAAACGATCCTGGGTCACGCCGATATTTCCACCAGCCAGATCTATACGCATGTGGCGCTGGATAGGTTGAAGACCGTCTATCGGGAATTTCATCCGCGAGGAAAGAGAAGCGGCACGACGGGGAAACCATGAAGCAGCCAAGCCGGGTGAGCACGGAGATTCAACGCGGCATCCGCAAATTTCTGGATTCACTGCGAGGAGAGCGCAATGCGTCAGCGCATACGTTGCGCGCCTATGGCAACGAACTGGGCCGCTTTGCCGAATACGTGGGGCCGGAAGCACGATGGAAAGAGATCGACCATATCACTATCCGGGGATTTCTCTCACACCTCCACGGCTGCGGACTCAGTAAAGTTTCAGTGGCGCGGGCGCTTGCGGCGTTGCGCTCAATGTACAAATGGCTGGGGCGGGAAGGTATTGTCCAGCAAAATCCGGCCAAGCTGGTGTCCGCACCCAAGCTGCCAAAAAAGCTGCCGCGCGTGCCGACAATGGAAGAGATTAATGGCCTGCTGAATACTGACATGCCGGATAGCGCCGCATTTCCTGAGCGCGACCGCGCGATTTTTGAATTGCTGTATGGCTGCGGACTCCGAAATTCGGAGTTGGTGGGTACGGAACTGGCCGATATTCAGGAAGCGAACGGCGTGATCCTGATTCGCGGAAAAGGGAAAAAGCAGCGTTATGTGCCTCTGGAAGGCGCAGCGGCGGAAGCATTGGCGGCTTATCGAGAGGCGCGGCTGCGGTTGCTAAAGGCAACGCGCAAGAACACGCGACGGCTGTTCATCAACCAGCGAGGCGGCCCGTTAACGACACGGAGCGTCGGGCGGATCGTGAAAAAGATTGCTGTCTCCAGGGGGCTGCCGCCAGACATCCATCCGCATACTTTGCGGCACGCCTTTGGCACGCACATGCTGACGGAGGGCGCGGACCTGCGGTCCATTCAGGAACTGTTGGGACATGAGCGGCTGGCGACCACCCAGAAATATACGCAACTAACGATTACCCACGTGATGGAAGTCTATGACAGGACGCATCCCCGGGCGAAGTAACATGAGGCTGGTCAGCGTTGCAGGGCAATGTTACGGGTTAAAATGATGTGAGTGGCCCTGTAGCTCAGATGGATAGAGCGACGGTTTCCTAAACCGCAGGTCGCAGGTTCGACTCCTGCCAGGGTCACCAGACTATACGTATGCCATTGCGTTGGACATCGAAATTATCGGCGGCACTCCTGATCGCCACGCTGTGCTGCAACGCGGGCGCAACAGACATGCGCGTCCAGGCTCCGCAATCAAAAAAGCCCAGCACACCTCAGCCGGGAGTTACCGCGAACAGTATTACCATCGGGAGCCTGGCTCCTCTGACGGGTGAGAATGCCGACACAGGGAGTGCGGTAAAAGCGCTATTGACCGCGTACTTTGATGACTTGAATCAGCGCGGCGGAATTTACGGACGACGAATTGTGCTTCGCTTTGCGCAATCCGGAGA
>DATBVH010000472.1:0-3342 GCA_036515395.1 Candidatus Angelobacter sp. | reverse complement strand
ATTTTACAACCTGCACAGCCGGGCGGCCGCTGCCATTCCAGCTTTTTCCAGATAAGATGGCCGCTCCACACCCGCAACGGGCGGCGAATATTCGATGAGCGCGGCGCGTCCTAAAATTCTGTTCGTGGTGGCCGAGGATTGGTATTTCTGGTCGCACCGGCGTCCCATTGCCGCTGCAGCGTTGCAGAACGGCTATGACGTTTTTGTGTCCACCCGCGTTGGCGATTGTGGCGAAAAGATTGTTGAAGCCGGCTTTCGCCTCATTCCGCTTCGCCTGAATCGTAGCAGCTATTCACTTTTCAATGAGCTTCGCACTGTTTCAGAGTTGCGAAGCATTTATCGCCGAGAGAAGCCTGACATTGTCCATCACATTGCGTTGAAGCCCATTCTTTATGGCTCTATGGCGGCAATAGGCAACCGAAGGATGCAAGTGATCAACGCCTTTGCCGGTTTGGGATATTTGGTTTCGTCGCAGTCGTTTAAAGCGCGGGCGCTGAAGCGAGTGCTGTGGAAGATGTTCCGCATTCTGCTGAACCGCCCGAATTCTTTCCTGCTTTTGCAAAATCGCGAAGACCGTGACCTTCTGGTCGCAGAAGTTGGGGTGCCTCCACAGAAAACCACGATCATTCGCGGGTCGGGCGTGAACGTGAATGAGTTTCAGCCCACCCCTGAAGCTGCCGGTACTCCGATTGTCTTATTGTCCTCCCGAATGCTTTGGATCAAAGGCATTAGCGATTTTGTGGAAGCCGCTAAGCTTCTCTGCGCCAGAGGCATAAATGCCCGCTTCGTGCTGGCCGGTGATACCGATCCTGGCAGTCCCGGCGCTATTCCGCGAGAGAAATTGCAGGAGTGGCAAAATGCTGGATCGGTGGAGTGGTGGGGGCATCAACAATCAATGTCCAGGATGCTGCAGCAGGCAGCTATTGTGTGTCTCCCATCCCATGGAGGAGAAGGAGTGCCAAAAGCGTTGATTGAGGCGGCCGCCAGCGAGCGCGCAATTGTTGCCACTGATGTGCCGGGATGCAGAGATATTGTCCGGCATGGAGCCAACGGACTTCTGGTGCCGCCAAAAAATCCCGGTGCATTGGCCGATGCCATTGCCAAGCTATTGACTGATGCACCATTGCGGGCTGAAATGGGCCGGCGCGGGCGCGCGATAGCGGTGAATGAGTTCTCCGAAGAAAAAGTTATTCAACAAACGCTGGCTCTATATACCAAGCTACTCAGCGCCAACGCTGCGCCCATGAATGCCGATAGCCCGGTACGCGAAATTTGAGAAGTGGACTAATAAATCCACATTTGTTCCGCGCCAATTACCAGATACACTTTTTCTCATATTCATCATGAAATTTAACTTCTTAGTACGTCATAGTTTGCTGGGCATACTCTCTCTGGCCGTGGTTTGTCCTGCAAAAGCTGCATTCCGGCCGTGGCAGGTTGAACAATCGTCGGCTCCGGCAACAGAACAACTTTCTGCCATGACGAAAGATGAAACAGCAGCAGAGCAGGGAACAAATTCATCTTCAAATTCCCCTTCGTCGCCAGCGCAAGCTCAACCGCCAGGCAAGAGCGAGAATAAGACCGGCATAAAAAAACAGGAAGATCGCGCCAAAGGAACATCCTTCAAGAGAATGTTCCTGAATATTCCTGGCGATCAAAAAGCCATCTGGACCAGCCCATTTCACATTCATGCGACAGATTCTGCATGGTTGTTGCCTCTGAGTGGAGTGACGGCTGGGCTGATTGCAAGCGATGAGCACAGCATGGCGCGTGCTCGCTCAAATCCGGATGCCATCACGTTGGGAAAAAATGTTTCGGATGGAACATTGATCGGCATGGCTTCTGTGCCCGCTTTCATGTACGTGTGGGGCGGACTTCACGGTTACGCTCGCGCGCACGAGACGGGCCTCCTGTCTGGCGAAGCTCTCATGAACAGCTTCGTGGTAGATGAAGCGTTGAAAGTGGCGTTTGCTCGTGAGCGCCCCACCGCAACCGACGGCCAGGGAAGGTTTTTTCAAACCGTCAGCAATGCGTCGTTCCCTTCAACCCACTCAACGCTGGCATGGACAATAGCTTCAGTGCTTGCCCATGAATATCCCGGATGGTTGTCGCAGACTCTGGCCTATAGCGGCGCCACCGCCATCAGCGTGAGCCGCGTGGCGGGCCGGCAACACTTTCCTTCCGACGTGGTAGCTGGCGCCGCCATTGGCTGGCTGATTGGACGGCAAGTTTATCGCGCACATCACGATCCAGATATCGATGATGCTGAATTCGGTTCGTTCACTTCTGATCCACAAGAAGGCTCATCGCGGCGTTTGGGCTCGGTTTTTGTTCCTCTGGATAGCTGGATTTATCCGGAGTTGAAACGGCTCGCCGCAATGGGATATATCCGCACGCAGTTCCTCGGCATTCAGCCCTGGACACGTGAGGAGTGTCTCCGGCAAATCCAGGAAGCGGAATATTACGCGCAGGATCCCTCCACGCCTACATGGATTGCAAGAACAATTGAATTGCTGAAGTCAGAGTTTAGCCAGGATGGCCAGCACTTTTATTCTGCCGGCATTGATTCTGTTTACGGCCGTTATCAGAAAATTTCAGGCGTGCCATTGCGCGATAGCTACCATTTTGGGCAAACCCTCTGGAATGATTTTGGCAGGCCTTACGATCAAGGCAACAGCATCATTACAGGCGCTTCCGGCAGCGCGGTTGCCGGAAGATTTTTCTTCTATGCGCGGGGCGAGTATCAACACGCTCCCGGACGCGGCCCTCTAACCGCTGCGCAAAGCACTATTATTGCTTCGCTGGATCAGAATCCGGTCCTGCCGCCGTCTCCAGTCTCGACCATTGACCGCTTCTACCCTTTGGATATCTATGCCGGAGTGCAACTGGGCAAATTCGCGTTTTCATTTGGCAAGGAAAGCATGTGGCTTGGTCCCGGAGAGAGCGGGGCCCTTATGCTGAGCGACAATGCCGATCCAATGTACGGCCTGCACCTGACCCAGACCGCACCGATTGAGCTACCTTGGATTTTCCGTTATCTCGGCCCGATGAAGACTGAGTTTCAGTTTGCAAAACTGTCCGGCCATCAGTTCCCGGCGCGGCCTTTTTTCAATCTTCAGAAAATCAGTTTTCATGTTACAAAGAACCTTGAACTTGGATTTACCCGCGCATCCATCTGGGCTGGAGTTGGCCATCCGTTTACCGCAAAAGCACTGGGACGAAATTTCTCGTCGTTTGGAGATAGCGGTCTGAACGCTACCGATCCCAACGACCCCGGAGATCGCAAATCCGGATTCGATTTTTCGTACAGGATCCCCGGCCTCAGAAACTGGTTGAGCATAT
>DATBVH010000471.1:0-4239 GCA_036515395.1 Candidatus Angelobacter sp. | reverse complement strand
CGAACATGCGTTCCGTCATCGTCAGTGATCTCAGGAATTTCTCCGGCTTTCACTTCCTGATAGCGTGGCGGCGTCATCTTGAGCGCCGAAGGAAGATTGGCCCAGAGCTGGAAGCCATGCATGCGTCCGGTGGGATCGCCCTTGGGCATTTCCTGATGGATGATGCCGCTGCCGGCGGTCATCCACTGCACGTCACCGGCGGCGATGGCACCACGATTACCCATGCTGTCACCATGCTCGACTGTTCCGGTCAGAACGTAAGTAATGGTCTCAATGCCGCGATGCGGATGCCACGGAAATCCGGCGAGATAATCTTCCGGCAGCTCATTGCGGAAATCGTCGAGCAGAAGAAAAGGATCATAGTCAGAGGTGTTGCCGAATCCGAAAACACGCCGCAGATGCACGCCTGCGCCTTCCATAGTGGGTTTGGATTTGATCAGCTTCTTGACAGGACGGATGGACATGGCGGGCCTCCATGGAGAATCTTAACGCAAAGCATTGCGGAGCCTGCGTTACCCGGCTAAAAACTCGGTGGTCTCTTTCAGGAACAGATCAAGCTGGTCATGATGCACCCAGTGGCCGGCCTTGGGGACTTTGATCACATGGCAATGTTGCATGGCGGTGACGCGCGGATCGTTTTCCGGTACCGGAGCAAAGCTTTCCAGTCCCCAGAAGAGCAGCGTGGGCGAGGTGATCTGGCCGTAAATCTCCGCGGTATCGGTAAGGTTGTGCCCAAAAGGTCCGATGGCGCGGGCATAGTTATCGAACTTCCAGGTAAGGCAGCCTTCAGAATCCCAGTTGGTGCCATGCAGTGTGAGATGGCGTGCGACTTCATCGCTCAGGTGCGGGTTGGCTTCTTTCATGCGCGCCATGGCGGCGTCCAGGCTGGGATAAGGTTTGCGCTTGCGCTTTTCAATGTCGCGCCGCGCTTCAAGCCAATAACGCAGCCGGTTGGAAGCAGGGCCGTGCACGCGATGGCTGGGCGGAAATCCGATGCCTTCAATGGAAACGGCTTTCGTCACCTTGGCGGGATAGATGCCGGCATAATGCAGCACGATGATGCCGCCGAGCGAATGTCCGACAAGGCGGATAGGGAACTCATCGATGATATCGAGCAACGCGGAAAGATCGAGCACATGCTCCGCCACGCTATACATTGCTCCCGGCGCCCACGCGCTGTTGCCGTGTCCGCGCAAGTCGAGCGCATAAACGTGGTAGTGCTCACGCAGCGAACGCGCCACCCAGTCCCAGTTGCGCGCGTGGTCAAGGCCGCCGTGAACGAGCACCAGCGCGGGCTTGCCGTCCTGGCCGTAATCCCAGAACTGGAGTTTGAGCCGGTCAGAATAAAAAAAGTGCGAGATTGGTTCCATGTTGGTGGTTGAATGTAACCAAGCATTCTAACGTGTGGGTGGCGCTTCTTGACACAAGCTTTCCGCAGACTTTAGACTCCGTTCCTCACGCGGTTGCAGGTGGACAGCGAAGCAGTAATAGATTCTGGAGTTTCTTATCCATTGGAGTTGTCGATGAAAGTTTGCATACATGCGAAAAGAAGAGGAGCAATGTACCATGTCACCACGCACGATAAAAATCTTGCTGGTCCTGGCGTTGGCTGTTTGCGCGCTGGGAATGGAGGCCCAGATGTTGCCTAATCCTTACGGACCGCCTATCACGATTGAAAACGCCAAGAAAGCCGCGGCCGCGGCGCTGGCGGAGGCCGTGAAAAATCACTGGGTAATGGCTGTTGCCATTGTCGATCCCAACGGCACACTCGTTTATTACGAAAAGAGTGACAACACACAAATCGGCAGCGCCAACGTTTCAATTAACAAAGCGCGTTCGGCGGCTTTGTATAAACGTCCCACCAAGGCGTTTCAGGATGCGTTGGCCAGCGGCGGCGCCGGCATGCGCGTGATGGCGCTGGAAGGCGCTGTGCCCGTGGAAGGCGGAGTACCGATTCTTCTGGATGGCAAGATCATCGGCGCGATTGGCGTGTCCGGAGCCAACAGTGACCAGGACGGCCAGTGCGCCGTGGCCGGAGCAGCCGTCATCAAGTAAAGATTTACGCTTGGCAAGTTGTTGGCGAAGGGCCGCAACTTTCGCGTTGCGGCCCTTTATGTTTTGAGCAAAGCACCGTCGATTTTCGACGCAAGAGCGTGAAGTTTAATCCTGCGTGGCTTGGCGGCGCAGCTCCATTTGCGTGTAGATCTGGTCTTCACCAGTTTTGATGAATCCAAGCCGCGTGTACAGCCGCTGGGCCGGGTTCGTGTTGAGCACCTGCAACTGCAGCACCGCGCCGGACTGCACGCATTCTTTGATCAGCGCGCGAATCAGTTCGCCGCCGATTCCCTGGCCGCGGTGCTCAGGAAGCAGAGAAATATCGACAAGCCGCCATATGCCGGGCTCGTGCTGTACCATCATGCGGCCAATCGGCTGATGATCATTTTCAATAATCTGGCTTACGGCAGTCGAGTATGTAGCGGCGTACCATTGTTGTTGCGCATTGAATTGCATGCGCAAAAAGGCCTCCTGCTGAACAGCAGGCCAGCCCAAAGCGCTGAGCTCTTGCGATCGGGTACTGGCGTACAAGCGAAAGAGAAAATCCCGGTCCTCAGGCAGCGACGAACGCAATCGTGTATTCATTGTATTGAGTATGAATATCGGCACAGGGCCGCGAATTGAATTTTCATGAAGGTCCCAGCTCATCTGTGCTGGCCTGGGTCTCCAGTTTCAATCGGCTTTGCCTGGCGGGTTCAAGGTTTGGATCCAGGCTGCACGCTTCCCGCATGAGTTCCAGGGCATCGCGTGACCGGCCTAATCCAAGGCAGCACAGCCCGAGATTGTAACTTGTGGTGGCAGAAGGCCCGAACATCTGCTGTGATTTCCTGAACATGGAATAGGCTTCCTGGAAGAACCTGAGTTCCAGCAGAATAACGCCGCAATAAAAGGCCAGAACGTTTTCTTCTTTACTCAGCGGATAATGATTTTCCCACGTGTTGAGGACGGCATCGCGCAAGTCAATACGCTCTGCGTTTGCGGTTCGTGCCTGCCGCGCGATGGCAGGAAACAAGCGCACAAGAGCCACCGAATCCCAGCGCGTAAGGCGCAGCAACGGCAGCACCTGAGGCAGAGGGATGTCTTCAAGATAGGCATTCAACCAGCTCATGATCGCGAAAAGATCGTCTGGGCCAAATGCGGATATCGCCCGCTCGTAGGCCTTGCGAGTGGCAGGGAACTCATCGCCGGGACCGCGCTGGATGAACGTGCAGAGATTCAAACCGGTAAAGTGCTTTGCCGGCACCAGAGCTTCGCCGCCCTTGCTGCGAAAGTATTTGCCGATCGCATCAAAGTTCACGAGCTGTGAGAAACAACGTCCGCCGGCATGAAACTCCAGTGAGGGAGTGCGGGGAGCCAGCGCCAAGTCTTCTTCATGGGTAATTCCTTTGTCGGCCGCCAGAAGCAGCATTCTTCCGTCACTGGAACCACTGAGTTGCTGCAGCGTCTGGAGCGCGCTCGCTGGAAAAAGCACCGTCGCTGTAGAAAGCCGCGTGCGGTATTGCTCCAGGATGCCGTTCCATAAATCGTCTGGGTAACGCTGCGGCGTGGTGGCGGAGTTCTGGTAGGAGAATCGCAAGTCTTTCAGATAAGGAGTTTCGATATCTGCTGCAGCCGAGGTGGTCAGCAGGATTTCATGGATTCCACCATTCTCGATTGCGAATGCATCCTGGGGAAGACTATCGAAAACGTAATTGGCAATCACGACGAGTGGTCCCGCGGTTTTCAGCGGATGCTCCTGCCCAGCCTGGAAGACTTTAAATTCCAAAATGCTGGAGCTGACGAATTCTTTCAGGTAAGCATTTTCACGCCATTCTGTGATCAGGTTCTCAGCGGTATCCGTCATGCAATAGCGCACCAGGTGCAAAGGCACGTTGTTGTTCTGCAATAACGCAGTCAACTTGCGCAGAAAAAGGTAAGAGAATTTACCGGTACCCGCGCCGAGTTCGAGAATGCGCAGAGGATTTTCCTGCGAAAGAGGAGAGGAGTCGCGCTGCGGGTGGGACATGCAATCCTGCAGAAACGCGGCCACGATGCTGGAGTAAATTTCGGCGATAAATGGATTATTGGTGATGTAGCTGGGGACCAGGTCTTCGTTCCATGCCTTTAACCCGCGTTGAGCGTAGAAGTCGCGCTGCAGCCGCCAGATTACTGACTTGGAGAGAGGAACGTCGGATTCAAGGAGAG
>DATBVH010000470.1:0-3071 GCA_036515395.1 Candidatus Angelobacter sp. | reverse complement strand
ATGTGTATCGTGACACGCGCGACATACGGCGTGACGAGCGCGATCGCTACTGGTACGGCCGCTAATAAAGGTGCCAGGCGGATCTGAGGTGAAGTCAGGGCAGCTGCGCGGCTGCCCTTAATTTTTGCCGGCAAAATTCTTGCCGACAAAATCATGCTTCCTTAACGCCACGCTTCTTGCCGACTGCGGTGTTGCGATACACTTACTGCCGCTAAGAGCCGTTCAGGAGCATCGTGTGAATCCTTCGTCTTTCCGTCCAGGAATGCCGGCGCGCCGCAGGTCCGGTCCGGGATGCATTGTGCAGATGCTGGGTCTTTTCGCGCTGGGCGCGGTGCTAGCCATCGGCATCTGCGCGGTGTTCGCGCCGTGGGCGTTCTATATGGGCGGCCACTTTCACCTCATTCCTCAATGGAACGGCTGGGGACGCCTCCATTCCAACCTCGCCGGCGACTACGTTCTCTATGTGAGCCTCTCGCCTACCACTAACCGCACCGGAACCGGCGGCGTCAACCACGGCAAACCGCAAATTTCCGGCCGGGGATTTCTCTGTACGCCGCGCGGTGAAACATACAAGCTCCGTCTCGGCGGAGACTTTGACAAGGCTTCCGGCACCGATCTCCAAGGCAAGTCGGCATATCTTTATATGAACCACTACTCGCCCTTCGGAGGAAGCAATGCGCCGTCGCTTGAGTTCCGCGGCAAGTGGAACAACCCTGACCTTGTGCTTGACGACCACGGCTCCATCACTCGCGCCTTTGATCCCGGCGGCACGCTGGTCACCAATCAGCATAAGCGTCCTTACATACAGGAGGTGGCGCCGGTCACGCTGCATGAAGGCCCCTACTCAGACTTTGAGGCCGCCTGCTCCGCGATGAAAAGCAAGTAAGATGAAGGTACGTGGATTGGGTGCTTGAAATAATGCAATCAATGTAACGTTGTGCAATGGCTTTGGACGCTAAATAATAAACAAAGGAGACCCACCATGGTTTTTGGCATGTCCCTGGCGACCTACACACTGATTCACGTGATCATCAGCCTGATTGGCATTGGCTCCGGCTTGATTGTTTTATTCGGGATGTTCGGCGGCAAGAGGCTTGATAGGATGACTGCGCTGTTTCTGGCAACCACTGCCCTGACCAGCCTGACCGGCTTCGGCTTTCCTTTCGAACACATTACTCCCGGCATCATTCTTGGAGTGCTGTCTCTGATTGTGCTGGCGATCACCATTCCTGCCCGCTACTCTTTCCAGATGTTGGGCAGGTGGCGCGCTATTTACGTGGTTACGGCCGTGATTGCGTTGTACTTTAATTGTTTCGTGCTTGTCGCACAGAGCTTCCTGAAAGTTCCGTTGCTGCACGCGCTGGCGCCAAAGGGAACAGAGCCGCCTTTTGCGATTGCCCAGGGTCTCCTGCTGGTGCTGTTCGTTGTGGCAGGCCGTTTGGCTGTGAAAAAGTTTCGTGCCGACGCGGCGATCAACATAGCGCGAGCGGCCTCAGGTGCGAAATCGTGAACCGGTAGCGACTCACGCGAATCTATAATGGCAGCAGCGGAACTAATGTCCTGCTCGGCCCACCAAGGGCTGCAGCCAAAATCCCCGAGGATTCAAGAGATGTGCAGAAACATCAAAACGCTTTTCAACTTTGATCCGCCTGTGACGACTGAAGAAGTCGAGGCGGCGTCACTGCAGTTCGTAAGAAAGATCACCGGCTTCAACAAGCCGTCCAAGGCCAATGAAGCGGCGTTTCAGGCAGCGATCGACGAGATAGCTGCCATCTCCAACCGGCTGCTGCGCTCGCTGGAAACCACCGCGCCGCCCAAAAACCGTGAAGAAGAAGCCGCCAAAGCGCGCGCCCGCGCCGCCGAAAGATTCGGCACCTAAAATCCTAAAACTGTCAGTTTTGCCACTGAGGGCCGCGTAACAATTCGGCCTACCATCGTTCCAGAGCAGTGGAAAGCCGACAGTACTGCGCCCACACGAATGGCAATGGCATGAAAATCGTCAGTGAAGTCCGGCAGGAACTGCAAGACAGGCCTATGCCACAACTAGTGAGTGAAGAGCCGCCTGATTTCTCGCTGGTGATGGGTGGTCCTATCTTCCAGTTGTTTCGGCGGTCCCATCTTGCCGGAGATGGCATGGACTTAATGGTTCGCCGGATCATGGTAATCACGCTGATCGCGTGGCCGCCGTTGCTGCTGCTCGCGGCGCTTGGCCACCGTCTGGCAGGTGCAACTGTGCAACTTCCATTCCTGCGTGATATTGAGGCCCACGTGCGCCTGCTGGTGGCATTGCCTGTACTGATTGCCGCTGAGTTGCTGGTTCATTCACGCATTCGTCCCATTGTGAAGGCTTTTCTATCGCGCCGGATCGTCCGCCAGCAAGACCTGCCGAAATTTATTGCCGCCATTGACTCGGCCATGAACGTGCGCAACTCTGTCCCGCTGGAATTGGGGATTCTGGCCTTCGTCTACAGCATGGGGCAGTGGAGTTGGCGAACCCAGGGAGCTCTTCTGAGCACTTCAACCTGGTATGCCATACCTCAGGACGGCCACCTGCACCTCACGGCTGCCGGGTATTGGTATGCCTTCGTGACCATCCCAATTTTCCAGTTCATTCTGCTGCGCTGGTATTTGCGATTTTTTATCTGGTTCCGTTTCCTGTGGCAGGTTTCCCGGCTGGACTTGAACCTGATTCCCACTCACCCTGATCGGGCGGCCGGCCTTGCTTTCCTGGGCAAGAGCGCTTACGCCTTCAGTCCAATCCTCTTCGCACAAGGCGCGTTACTTGCAGGCCTGATTGCAAGTCGCGTCCTGCACGGAGGCGAAAAGCTTCTCTCCTTCAAGATGGAAGCCATAGGATTTATCGCCTTCTTCCTTGTGCTTGTGCTGGGACCGCTCACCATGTTTACGCCTCAACTCGCCGGCGCCAAGCGGAAGGGGTTGAGCGACTACGGCCGATTTGCCAGCTCTTATGTGGAAGCATTTGAGCAGAAATGGGTAGTTCGAAACCCTTCTGCGGATCATAGCCTTTCAGCGAATGACGAGATCCTGGGTTCCGGCGACATTCAATCGTT
>DATBVH010000469.1:0-13243 GCA_036515395.1 Candidatus Angelobacter sp. | reverse complement strand
GCCACATTCACATGAACAACCGAGCGGCCAAGTAAACCGGCATGCAACTGTATATCTGCTGTAATCAGCCCCCGCTTTGCGAATGCAGTTAAAAAAGAACGCGGAGAGCCTGGTTGCTCCCCGCGCTTTCCATGGCGGCTCCTTTGTTGGCGTTCACCGTTAGCGGACGGTGAATTCGCCTCCTTGAGCTTATTGCGCCAGTCCAGGGCGTCTCTTCAACGCTTCGAGAAAAATCGATGAGTTCCCGTTCGGAAGAGAGCGGAAGGCCCCGGCATCATAAGCGCAATAAAGCTCCCGCCATCCTTACCCTACTTCGTAAAAAGCAGGCACAAGACTGGTACTTTTGACAGTCTCGCCTCTGTTACGGGCGCTTAAATTTTCATGCATCAGAATTTCGAACCTGCTACTTCTTCCAGCTCCGATTAGCGGTGTTTCGGCCCTAAGATGCAGCCATGAAAAGCTGGGAGATGACCGCTGTGTACCGCTATATGTGGATTTTGGTGATTGTTGCAGTCAGCTTCGCAGCTCATGCACAGAGCCAATCGGCGGCGAACGAGCAGGCGGACGCCAGCTCCACGCAGTCGAGCTCCAGGTTAAATCGCAGTGTGCTGAATCTCTTCAACATGGCGGGCCCGGAGAAGTCGAAGGAGTTTCGTCCCATGACCCAGGCTGAACGCAACCATCTCTATTTCAGCACCATGATCAATCCGCTTAGCTTCGTCAGATGCGCGTTCTCCGCGGGAATTGACCAAGCGGACGACAAGCCTGGCGAGTGGGAGCAAGGAGCGTCCGGCTACGGCAAGCGATTCGCCAACATTTGGGGGCAGTACTCAATTCAACGCACTGTGACTTACGGATTAGGGAGTGCTTTGCACGAGGATAATCAATACTTCAATTCCGGAAAACAAGGTTTCTGGCCGCGCACAGGTTACGCCCTTAGCAGCGGCGTCCTTGCGCGCCATGATGATGGAACGCGCCACTTTTCCATCTCGCAGGTTGGTGGAGTGGCGACAGGAGCATTCCTGGCCCGCACCTGGCTGCCGCCAAGCCAGCATTCCGCCGGCGACGCCGCCGTAAGCTTCGGTATCACCATGGGCAGCAATATCGGTTTTGGCGTTGTGAAGGAATTCCTCCCCGATCTTCTTCGGCCCTTCAGGAAGAAGCGCAACTAGCTTGGCAGTCCGGCCTCACAATTTTCAGCGCGACTAAATACCATCTCAAGTCCTGATTAACGCGCGGTGTCTGCTTCTGAAGACCAGGAACAAGACTCGTACTTCTGCCAGTTTCGTTTCTGCTAGCGGACAGTCAGACTCCAACTGCAGATACTCCGGCAGCAGAATCTTTACTTGCGAAGCGTAGCAATGGAATTCTGACGAACTTTTGAATCGAGGAACATGGCCTCCTGGCGCCGAGCTGAGAAGTTGTTATCGCTTATTGGAATTCTGTTCCTAATAACCTATGCGTCCGTGAGACTGCAGAGCCAGTCTTCAAGCCGGTTGATTCTGACTGGATTCGATAGCTTGCACAAAATAGGTTCAGACAAAGCCTTGGATTCGGAAGACGTCAATTTCACGTCGTGGGACCCAAAGCGGATACACGCCTACCTGAAGAGCCTCCGGACCAAACGTGACCAGCCGATAGCTATCTTGCGGATTCCGAAAATACATCTCAAAGTCCCGGTCTTTAACGGCACGGATGACCTGACTCTTGATCGCGGAGCAGGGCGCATTATAGGCACTGCCGAAATTGGCCAGAACGGAAATGTGGGCATTGCGGGCCACAGGGACGGCTTCTTTCGTGGGCTTAAGGATGTCGAGCCAGGGGATGCCATTGAGCTTGTCACGCGAGGCAAGACGATTCATTTCATCATCGAGCGAACACAAATCGTGCAAAAAAAGGACGTAAGCGCTCTTACGAATAAGGGAGTGCCGTCGCTCACGCTCGTAACATGCTTCCCGTTTTATTTTGTAGGAAAAGCTCCTCAGCGATTCATCGTGCGCGCCTCAACAATAGGCTTTGATGGGCTGAATAGTCCACCAGCAACGTTAGTTGATCCAAGTCAAGGCAAAGGAGAACCAAAATGAAGTTATCGCAAACTCTTAAATTTATGCCCGCATTGCTTATGGCGATCATTGCCAGTCTGTCGGCTGTAGCCATGTCAGGACAAGTCCAGACGCAATCGTCAACGTCCGCTGGACAAGCGGCCCAGGAGGTCAAAGTCGAACGCGGCGAAGTTGTCTACGTTTCAGGGAACGATGTGGTCGTGAAGATGGAAGACGGAAGGATGCTGGACGTCCCGAATGTTCCAGAAGACGCAAGGATCATGGTGGATGGTCAGCAACTTGGGGTCCATGATCTGAAACCCGGCATGAAGCTCGAGCGTACGATCACAACAACCACGACTCCGCAAACCGTCACGACCGTACAATCAGTAACAGGAAAAGTTTGGCAGATATACCCACCCAGTTCCGTGATTTTGAGCCTGCAGGATGGCACCAATCAGCAGTTCACGATTCCCAAAGGGCAGAAGTTCAACGTTGACGGTCGGACAGTAGACGCCTCTGGGCTGAGAAGAGGGATGACTATCTCCGCGACCAAAATTACTGAAGAGCCGGTGACCGTTGTCGATCAGCAGAAAAACGTGACAGGCACAATGCCTCCACCGCCCCCGGCTCCGCCGGCGAATGTGCCGATTCTGGTTGTCGCCACCCCACAAGCAGCTCCGCCTACGCTGGAACAAGCTGCCGTCGAACCGACTCCGGAGAAGTTGCCACAGACTGCATCCAACGTACCTCTCGTGGGACTACTAGGCTTGGTTTGTCTCTCCCTCGCTGCGGTTCTGAAGTTTGGTCGCCGATCCGGCTCGCTTGCTTGAAAACATCTGGCTGGCGTTTTTGAGTCGAAATCCCTGCCGGATGCTTCTCGAGTCTCGATTGCGGCAGAGTTCAAACGCTTCCTGTTTATTCCAACAGTTTTGCTCACGATTCGCCGTGGCGATTGATCCTAAAGGAGGACTAAGGATGACTCGAATTTTGAAGAAGAAAAGAATAGTTCTAACGATGGTCGGTCTGTGTCTGATCGTTACTAGCATCGCGGTTGCGGATGATAACGCGAAGGAACAGGAACGAGTGCAGGAGTCGGGCAATGTCATGAAGGAATTGGTCAATTCAAGCAGCGGCGTTCCCCTTGGTCTACTGAACAAAGCCGAATGCGTGATCGTTCTCCCATCGGTGAAGAAAGCTGGATTCATTGTTGGCGCGTCTTATGGGCGCGGAGTGATGACGTGCCGCAGCGGCGCCAATTTCAAAGGGCCCTGGAGTGCGCCCACAATGATGCAGTCCTCTGGCGGCAGCTTCGGCCTTCAGGCTGGCGGACAAGCTACGGACTTTGTGGTCCTGGTAATGAACGATAAAGGCGCCCGCGCACTTATGAAGGGGAAGGCTAAACTTGGCGCCGATGCCAGCATCGCCGCTGGTCCGGTCGGTCGAGATGCGGAAGCCGCGACCAACGGGACGATGACGGCAGAAATGCTCTCCTATTCCCGGGCGCAGGGCGTGTTTGCCGGCGTTTCTCTTTCGGGATCGACGCTCGGACCTGATGGGGGCGCGAATGAAAAGCTATATGGCAAGAAAGTGGATGCCGCGCAAATCATCGATGGCAGTGCCGGTCCAGCGCCACCATCGGCTAAAGAACTGCTTGGGGTCCTCACGGCGAAATCGCCCGGAAACGCCTCAGCTGGAAAATGACAATCTTGGTGAGTGAGGTACGGGATCGTTCCTCACTCCACCTGATTTTTCCGATGCTAGTGGTGCGGTCGACTCATCGAACATTATCGGCGCACGTGCGCAGGCCGTGGCTTTGAATCATCTGCCTTGCGGTGCGACGATCAGTTTCCTTTTCAGTTGCTCGCAGAAGATGAACTTGCATGGGATGGCATCGCTCGCGCATGGGCCCGGGTTTTGTTTTCAGCCTTCAGCGTATCCAATTCGCGCAGTACGTTTTTCCATTCCCGCGGGTTCTTCTTGGTCACGAACGGCTTTTCCAGGTCCGCGTAGAACTGGAGTATGTTTCGGCGTAAATCATCTGAAACCGGCTTACCGTCCAGTTTCGTAAGCAACGTTGCATACGATTTGTCAGCGGGTCGATAAACGCCGGCTTCAGTGATTTCACCGGTATCGAGGTTATCGTTTGGCAGTTCCAGCCTGCCTTCGCCTTGAGCTACCAGCAGCTTCTGATAAAGGGCAAGGGTTTCATTGAAACTGTGCATGTACATTTGCTCCACAGCTGGAGTTGGCGGGTGAAATTTGAGGGCGCTGAACGGACCCACTTTCGGTACCAGTCGCACGAAGAACGCTTTCATCCTGGCGAAGAAACTTGGCTTCTCATAGATGTGTCCCCACTCTTTGCGGTACCCCGACTGTGAAATGTTGTAAACAAACTTCTTTCGTGTCTCGCTGGGATCGCTGTTTTGGATCTGGTGTTTCTTAAGATGCCACGCCACCTTGGTCGTCCTTGGAATCACTTTCGATACAGCGTATCGATAGCTGCCAATGGACAGATCGACGCTTTTAAAGATGGACGATAATTCGATCGAGCACGTCTCTAAGAATGCTCTTTCCAGCAGCGACTTGGAAACCTCAAAGCCGATGAACTCATGGTAGGCGCTCGGCGCGTAGTGGCCCTCGGCGACCTGGTCAACGTCAAAGGCAAATTCCACTCGCAAGTGCACGGCTGGATTATCTTCATAAGTTACGGCGGGACCGTATTTCTTTGCCAGCTTGGGATACATCAGCGCAACCGATGGATTGGTCGCGAGCGGGTGACCAGAGCGATCGGCAGCATAATGCGCCAGAGCACCCAGCGCGAATGCATATTCATTTAAGTCTTTCGATTCACTGATGAGCGCCAGGACGAAATCGCCGCTTCGCACATAGTGTGTCAGATCGCTGAAGAATTTGCTGCCAAACGGGTAATAGCCCATGTCCTGGATAATCGCGCCGCCGTAAACGTACGCATGCGCTTCCAGGAGTTCTTTCGCGGTCGCATCAGGGAAGCGCTTCAGCAGTTGCGGCGCGATGTTGTCTTTCCACGCAGCGTCGATGATAGCTTCATGAGTCAGCACAGAGTACCCGCCGCACGTTGGAGCAAGGCAGATTGCGAGGCATAGACCCAAAATGACGCGGAATTTTCTTCTGCAGTTCCCGGCAGGAGCAATTAGGTACAACTGCTTCCATCGACCATAAGAATGTGGCGCAGTTTTCATTTGAACGGCTTGGCCGGCGCGGGCATTGTAAAGGGTACCGCCGCCTCATCGGCGCTGAAGCTGTGTCTTTTGCCAGTTGGGCCGTTGCCTGATTTGGCGGGGCGCACCCGTCGGAGGTTTCATTGCACTGGCAGCACGCGGCAGAGTAGCTGCCCATCATCAATCAATCAGATTTCCAGTGTCTAAATAGAGGGAACCCAGGCAGGCCTGCGTTCCATTTCCTGGGAACGGCGACGGCGGCGGCTCGCCTCCCTGCAACTCACTTCCGCGTGAACCAGCGCAGTTGATACGTCACTCCTAAAGACGTGAAGTTGTTGCCCACGCGCGTGACAGCCCCTCTGGAATAGGACAGCTTCAGCGACTGTGCGCGCGTCAGCGGCAAAGCCAGCGTCGCACCCATGCGCGAATTTTGTTGCAGGTCTTTACTGCGGATTCCATTCACATGGGTTCTTCCACCGGTGTAATAAGTGCCGTCCAAGGCCAGCCACAACCCGGGACGGAAAGTGTAACTGACGTGCGACTGCACGGAGCCAATCGGCGCCTGCTCGCGCACCTGTCCATGAAAAAAATCGGAGTTCGGCAGAAAAAACCAGCCTCCCAGATCCAGTTCCAGCACCCAGGAACGCAGGCTGCGTGAAATGCCGATCTCCGGCCTAACGGCCCAGCGGTTGCCGCCAATATTGACGAGCAGGTTGGGATCGTATTGGCCCAGCGGCACAGCAATCACCACGTCTGCGCCCACCACGGTCTTGGCTTTATGCTTCTTGAATTCCTGCAGGTCCACCGCGGGCGAGCCTATAAGAAAGTAGGATAGGCGCAGCCGGAGATCGCCCAGCCCTGAGCGGTAGAGATGCGCCGGAACTCCAAACAACAAAGCTTGCCCTGATCCCAAAACGTACGGCATGCCGGCGGCAATGGATGTCTGCCGGCCCAGCAGGCCAAAAGAGTGGTAGTAGCCAAGTGTGGCCGTGTTAAAGCTGGCGGAAGCGTCGGTTATGGGCAGAGTTGGGTCCAATACCACATCACCGCTGGTGCGCCCGTAAGAAACCACGGCAAAATTGGTTCCGACCGGCGCGGGAGAAAAGGACCGCGGCTCCAGGTCTTGCGCGTGTGCAGCAACGCACATCACCAACCCAACTGTAGCCAACAATGACGCTCGGACGAGCTTTTGAACCGCTCTCAAGAAGTCTCATCGCCGGCCCCTTTCCAGCAAAGCCTCCGCTTGTAAGACGCAAAAAACAGAGCTGGAGTTTTTAGCCGTCCGCACTGTAAAAGCTAACAGTTCGCCGCCATCGTGGATCCGTTTACGTTTGGCTGTTAGCAACTGATATGACCCGGTGGGGGCATGCCCGCTGGAGCCGCAGAAAGTAAGCAGGATTCGCTGAACCAACGGAAATCTTCCAGCTGTTTGCCCCCGACCTGGAATGAGGTGGACATGGCCGGTACGATTGGCCCAATCGGGCATCCATCCGAAGCGTTTGAATGCCTCGATTGCTTTCTTGTGGATACGCTCAACGAGCACGGCAGATGTACGCGATGCGGTTCGAATGCGGTGATGCCGTACATGGTGCTTGAAAAGGCTGGCCGCTGGATCAAAGTGGGAGACGCGCCATATTGGGTTTCCATCGAACAGCCGTATATGAAGGTTGAAGACAGCACTCCTCGTATTTCCGAACAGCCTCGGCGTTGTCGAATGATCGCAAGAAGCAACACCCCAAAACCTGCGCACGCCCCAGTGATGAAAAAAAGATATGCCTGATTACGTGCAATAATTGTTTTTCTCAGAGACGCCTTTTAGGCTCGGTCGTCCGATTTTTCACTCTCAGCGTTGAGGGATCTGGGCCTTCGCTCGGTGATTTTCCCAAGTGTTTCTGGTCCGACTTCTCCGTGTTAATCAGTGGTAAGGTTCTTCTTCCACCCGTCCTGCTGTTCTGGGTACGCTAGAATGGTCGCGATGAATGGGCTTCTACACCGGCTGGCAGGTGTCGATTTATATCGCGAGCATCCTGCGCTGCGGTACGGTCTGGCGCTGTTTTTTGTTTTGGCAGTGCTGGCAGCAAATTTTTTACCCTTCATTGGGCCGCGACTGCCTTTCTTCTTCTTTTTTGGGGCCGTCGCGCTCACAGCCCGTCTGTGCGGCTTCGGACCGGCTGTCATGGTCACCCTGCTTTCCGGCATTCTGGCGAACTTCTTCTTTCTGTCGCCGTATTTTTCTTTCCGCTTTGGCCCCGGCAGTCTCCTCCAGGTATTCCTCTTCTTCATGGTTTCTCTTTTGATTACCAGCGTTGCTTTGCAGAAGTCCACGGCAGAAATGATCGCAATCAGGAGCCAGGCCCAGTTGGCGGAAACGCTTAGGTCCATCACAGAAGGTTTTATTTCCTACAGTCCTAACTGGATCATTAATTACGTGAACCCCGCTGGAGCCCGGCTGTGCGGTTCTACAGTGGCGGAAATGACTGGTCGCAACTTCTGGCAACTGTTCCCTGACGTTGTGGGCACTGAGCTTGACGTCAATTTTAAGAAAGCCATGCGCGAGCGCGAGCCCACACATTTTGAAATGTTCTATCCTCGGCTCAACCGCTGGTACACGGTTTCCGCTTATCCCGGAGCTCTTGGCCTGACTGTGATTTTTCAGGACATCTCAGAGGCGCGGCAAACCCGTGAAGCCCTGCGCACCACGGAGCGCCGCCTGCAGGTTGCGCAGGTTTCCGCTCGTCTCGGCTCATGGGAATGGAACGTAAAGACCAATGAGCTATGGTGGGCTGACGGCATGTGGTTGGTGCATGGCCAGCCTATCGATTCCGTGGATCCCACTTTTGCAAACGGAATGTCTTTCATTCATCCGGACGATCGTGGTCCAGTACAGCTCGCGCTTCAGCAAGCGTTGGCTGCTAAAGGCGAATTTGAATCCGAATATCGCACCACGTTCCCCGATGGCAATGTGCACTGGATTCGGGCCCGCGCTCGGGCGATCTTTGATGATGCCGGCCAGCCGGAACGGATGATTGGCGTCGCTATGGACATCACCAGCAACAAGCTGGCAGAAGATGCTCTCCGCAAGTCAGAAAAGCTGGCTGCAGCAGGACGCCTGGCTGCCACCATCGCGCACGAAATCAATAACCCGCTGGAAGCCGTAACCAACCTGCTTTACATCCTGCGCCTGAACGATAAGTGGGACGACAACGCCCGCAGCTACGTTGCTCAAGCTGAACACGAACTGGCGAGAATCGCGCACGTTACACGGCAAACGCTGGGCTTTTATCGTGACACCACTTCGCCACACCTGATGAATCTGCCAAAAATCGTGGAGGAGGCCCTTGCCTTATACTTGCCGCGTATTCAGGCCAAGCATATCCGCCTCTCCCGTGAGTACGATGAAACCGTGCAGATCACCGGCTTGGCGGGAGAAATTCGTCAGGTAATTTCCAACCTGGTGGCGAATGCCATTGACGCGTTGCCGGTGGAAGGCGCGCTGCGTATTCGTGTGCACCACGCCAGGGAGTTTCACAATTCAAATCGTCCCGGCGGCAGAATTGTCATTGCCGATACCGGCAGCGGCATCTCCCCGGCGCATCGCAAAAAACTTTTTGAGCCTTTCTACACCACCAAGGAAGACGTCGGCACAGGGCTGGGGCTTTGGGTGTCACGGGAGATCGTGCAGAAACACGGCGGCAATATTGTTTTGCGAAGCTCCGTTGCCCCAGGCCATACAGGAACAGTGTTTTCGATCTTTCTGCCGGAGTAAAGCGATTAAGGCGGTCGCTCTCCGATGAACTGTCATCTCCGCTTCTGGTTGCGCTTCACGCCGCTGCAAAGCTTCTTCCATCGCTCTTTTTCTGTGCGACGCAGATTTGGATCCACTTGTGCCGCCGCATGCCGCATTTCGCGCAGCAGCTTTAGATAGCTGCGCCATCTCGCTTGCTCGATTTCCCCGGAAGCCAGGGCTTTCTGCACGGTACAGTCGGGTTCCGCGGTATGCGTGCAATCGCGAAAGGCACATGCTGATGCCAGAGCATCAATTTCCGGGAAGGCCTGATCCACCGCAAATTCCTGCCGTATATCTGGCGCCCATAGTTGCAGCTCGCGGATTCCCGGATTGTCCAGAATCAATCCGCCATTCGACAAAAAGAATAGCTCCCGATGCGTTGTGGTGTGGCGGCCACGGCTGTCGGATTCGCGCGTCGGTCGCGTCGCCTGGGCGGCTGTGCCCAAAAGTTGATTCACGATCGTCGATTTACCAGCGCCCGAAGATCCCACCAGCGCCGCCGTTTTCCCAGCGGCAATCATCGGCAGTAATGCTTCCGCTGAACTCTGGTGGCCGCCACCCTCGCTCAACGCCGATATCGCTACAACCGGCACGCCCGGCGCAATGGCCTCCACTTCCGCGATGCGCGTCTCCAGATCAGCGTTACAAAGATCGGCTTTGTTGAGCACGATGACCGGCTTGGCACCGCTCTGACCCGCCGCAACCAGATAGCGCTCCAATCGGCGCAAGTTATAGTCGTGATCCAGCCCGCAAACTATGAACAACAAGTCCACATTCGCGGCGATGACCTGCTCTTCGCCAATTGAGCCGCTGGCCTTGCGGGAGAACTTCGTTCTTCGCGGCAACACGTCCGTGATAACGGCAATGTCACCGGTCGCATATTGCCGAACAGCGACCCAGTCGCCCACCACCGGCAGGCCGCCCACTTCGGCGCGGTACAGCAGCGCGCCTGCGACCTCGGCGTCGGCTTCTCCGGACGCCGTCCATAGTGAATAGCTGTGCCTGTGTTGCGCTAAAACCCGCGCCGGACGTAGGTCCTTCCCGGCAAAGCCAGAAAACTTCTCTTCCCAAACTTCATCCCATCCTGCTTGTTGCAGCATTCGGTCAACTCCAATTCGGTTGCGGAACCAGACGCATTCCGCACCAAAAGGCACAGACACACGTCTAGGGAACCTGATTTTTAGGAGTTACTACAGAAGGAACCGAATTAAAGGATGGCAGTCATAGGCGCAAGAAGAGTGTATCGCAGTAGAGCAGCAGAAGTTAAGGCTTTTTCCTGAGCCAGGCACTACGCAGTGCCGCGTTTTCGCAGCCACAGACACCCGTGGAACTACGCCGATCTAAGCCTTCCCGCTTGTTACCTCGGTACTCTTGTTGCTTTTTCCCCTCCCTGCGATGATCACTGTGCATCAAGAATCTGGCTGGTGGTTTCGGGGGAAAGCACCCGGCTAGATTAGGGCTCTTAAACAGGCCTCGGCTAAAACCGAGGCCTGTAGTTTTTTGCGGGACATTTCTTTTCAGCGGCTTGCAGGACATCGAACAACGTCCGCCGAAGTTACATATTTCCCTCGTCCGCTGAAGGTCCGTAAATGGAAGGCACAGGAATATCATTCAACCGCAGGTAAACGCCCAGCTGCGCGCGATGATGAATGCCGTGGTTCAGCAAAAAGCTGCGCACCACCGCCACCCGAGGCAGCGTAAAAATGGTGTTGTCACCGGCTTTTAGCGTCCAGGGCTTCATGAAGTGGTCATCGGTAGAATCTGCGATTGCCTTGCGCGCTGTACTTGTGCTCTTGTCAAAAGCAGCCAGCAGTTCACCCCGTGATTTCAACTCCGGATTGGGCGGCACTGTGCTCACATCAAAGCTTTCCTGGCCAAAAATCGCTTCGGCCCACTGATTGATTGTTGCCACATGGGTTGCCAGCGCACCCAGCGCCATGGATTTTGTATGCGGTTTAAAGCTGAGCTTATCTTCCGGAACGCGCTCCAGCGATTTGCGCGTGTTGGCCATTTCCTGGTCGAACTCCGGCAGAATCGCCTGGCTGATGTTTCTGCTCTCTTGCTGGAATGTCTGCGGCTGTGCAGCCATGGTACCTCCTTGGAATAATCGTTGATCAGATGATTGTACTCATCTCGTCGGTGCAAAAGTCTTATTGTTGCTGATCATTTTTCACCGCGCTCAGCAGGTCGTGAATCTGCAAGCCGCTCAAAAGTTATAGCAGTCACAAAGAGAATGTGCGCTTCGTCCCGGATGGACAGGGTTGGAGACAAATTAAAACCGGACCCGGAAGAACCGGGCCCGGTTCATTTCCGATTAGGCAACTTCTTTGGTCCCACTAGCTGCTGTGCCGGCTCCTTTGGCCTTTGCTTTCGTCGTCAGCTTGCCCAGCAGGGTTGAACCTTGAATGGAGCCAAGACCGGTGGTCGGATCCCATCCCGCGGCTGCATTGAAGGCGCCATTTGTACCCTGGACAATGTCATTGCATATGCCAGACGTGCTATAGAGGAACGGATTCAGGAATCCGCATTTTGTCCCTGCGCTTTCATTGATCTGAGCCACCAACGCCGCATAAAGCGGCGCTACTGCACTGGTGCCTCCAATCACGCTGGGAACTCCATCCACCAAAACCTTATAGCCGGTTTGCGGGTCGGCATCGCCGGCCACATCAGGCACTCCACGCCCGTGGAAAGTCGTGGGCAGGATGCCATTCTGGTAAGCAGGCGTGGCAAAGTGTTGGCTTACGCCCCCACCGCTTGCGCCATCCTGAGGAATGCCACCCCAAGTGGTCTCCTGCGAAATGGTGCTGCCGTTCGCGATGAGGCGGGTTCCTCCGCAGGCCAGCACAAATGGACTGGAAGCAGGGAAATCCACGTGGTTAGCGCCGTCATTCACGCCATCGCTCGATCCGTTATCCCCAGACGCTGCCAGCACAGTCACGCCGAGCATGGCCGCATCTTTGAAAACTTCGTTGAATGCGTCCATCGACTGCTGGGTCCAACTGGCTTCCGGCCCGCCCCAGCTGATGGAGATAATTGAAGGATGGTTTTTCTTGTCATGAATCGCAGCGGTGATCGCGTCTAGGAACCCCTTATCAGTATTGTGGGCGAAATACACCACAATATGAGCATTCGAGGCAATACCTCCTGCCACCATGATGTCCAATTCAACTTCGCCATCCGGACCGTTAGGATCGCCAGTGGGCTGATTGGTGGCTCCATGGACGGATACGGCTGACACTTTTGGATTCGCCTTCTGCTGCTTGAAATATTTCTTTAAGTCCGCCGTTGGATAACCACCCCCAAGCTCAATCAAGGCGATGGTCTGTCCCTTGCCTGTAGCCCCAGAGGGGAAATTGTAGGCCGCTGCTACTTGGCCGGGATTAAACGGCATGGCTGTTGCGGTCCTGGGTTGCGCTGCTGCCTGGGACGCCAGTTTTGGTTGGACGCCATGAGCAGCCATGCGGAAATGGGGCTTCGCCTGATCACGATTATCTAGTCCGTGGACGCTTTCAACCACGCCTTCCAGCTCGTCAGGAAGGTGGATTTCACCCGTACGGCCACGATAGGATCGGCTGCCGCTTTTATCCTCATAGATTTTCAAATCAACGCCAAATGCTTTCTGGAGCGCCTTGACAGTGCCGGAAAGTTTGATTGTCCGGGCAGCCGGATTCTGGTCCACTACGGCCAAACCGTGCTCGTGGGCAAACTCAGCGACTTTGGCCATGTCTTCAGGTTTGGCTCCATAGTCTGCCAGTTTATCGAGCGTGTAATATTTGCGTTCTGACGGAGGTTGCGAGCTAAGTTGCAACACCTCATCGTCAGTCAATTCGCTGGTGCGACGCAGCACCAAGGTTGTTTCCACTATCTGGTCCGGATCCGCAGATCGTACAGCGCGAAAACCGGCAAGGGGCACACGAGTGCTTTGAGAAAGAGGCTTACTCATCGAAATGTCCTTTCAAAATCGTCGGCAGGGTCGCGCCGGGCTGGGCAATAGCGCTCTGCCGAACAATTTACGCTGTGAAGGAAAGGTCCTTCTGGGATAATTCCTGCTGGCGCGATAGGCAGGAGCAGCGTCTACCCTCTGCAGTGGCACTGCTATAGATAGAGTGTTATGGACCCGTAAATCATTTCACAAAAATGAAAAAATGAGCAAACGCTAATAGTGACAGGGTGAAACGGCACAAAAGTTGAGGAAGGCAGACTGGTTACAGGCG
>DATBVH010000468.1:0-11247 GCA_036515395.1 Candidatus Angelobacter sp. | reverse complement strand
CCTGCCGGAATTCTTCAGCCACCATTCTTTGATCGCACGCTGGATGACGCAGTCAACATGGGCGGCATTGGGTTGGTGATTGGCCACGAACTCACGCATGGCTTTGACGATCAGGGCCGCAAGTTCGATCCCAAAGGCAATCTCCGCGATTGGTGGACTGCTGAAGACGGTAAGGAGTTTGAACAACGCGTAAGCTGCGTGGCGGATGAATACAGCTCGTACACTGCCGTAGACGACCTGAAATTGAATGGCCGCTTAACCTTGGGCGAAAATACCGCAGACAATGGCGGTGCTCGCATTGCATTGATGGCGCTGCATGACCTCATGGCGCAGGCTAAACAAGACCCTGACAAAAAGATCGATGGCTACACGCCCGATCAACGCTTTTTCCTGGGCTTTGGCCGAGTCTGGTGCCAGAACACTACCCCGGAACTGTCTCGCATGCTGGTCCGCGTGGATCCGCATTCTCCCGGCAAGTGGCGCGTGAACGGCGTAGTACGCAACATGCCGGAATTTCAGAAAGCTTTCGGCTGCAAACCCGGCCAGCCAATGGCCCCTGTGAATGCCTGCCGGGTGTGGTGAAACATTCAGGGCTAAGCGCTGATTACAAGAGGGCACGGGTTTTTGCCGTGCCCTTTTGCATTTGATCGGCCCACCAGCCAGAATGGTATGCAGTGAATGATCCCACCATCGCCGAACGCGAAACTACATCGCCCTCCGCGGTTTTGGCGGACTCCGTTCCTCACCAGGAATATTCACGTCGGCTCAAAGACCGTGAAGTACAGGCTGCGCAGCTTCAGCGCAAACATCTGTGGCTCGGCAACGCGCGCATCGCTGTTTTTATTGCGATATTCATCCAATGCTGGATCACCGGCAAGACTGGCTCCCCATCGCTATATTGGCTGCTGTTGCCGATCGCGTTATTCGTCGTTCTCGTCGTTGCACACCGCCGCGTCATGCGAGTTCTGAATATGTCAAAGCGCGCGGTTTCCGTTTATGGCCGCGGTCTTGCGCGGGTCGAAGATCGCTGGGCAGGTAGCGGTGAGACGGGTGAAGAGTTCAAAGACCCGCTGCATTTCTACGCGGAAGACCTGGATATTCTAGGTGAAGGCAGCCTGTTTCAATTGCTATCGACAGCACGCACCAACATGGGCAAGCAGTGTCTGGCACGCTGGCTACTGAATCCTGCCGATCTTGATGAAATCCGAGAGAGGCAGGCAGCGGTTGCCGAATTGAAATCAAGGCTCGACTTCCGGGAAGATATTGCCGTCAGCGGTGAAAGTGAGCGGATCGCTGCCAAGCCGGAAGCGCTTATCGCATGGTCCCGCGAAGAAAGCGGCCTGAAGGATGGCCGTTGGTGGGCCGCTGCTCTCGCTGTACTCAGCATCGCCGCCCTGGTCTTCGGTTTCATGGTGATGTGGACACCATTCATTATTTCTCTGCTGATCAATGGCATCATTACTTCCCGCGCTCGCCATCATCTGGAAAAGATTTTTGCCAGCGTGGGCAACACTCATAAAGATCTCGATTCCCTTGCGCTTCTTCTCCGTCGTATTGAAGCGGAAAAGCTTGAGTCGCCCATGCTCCAGCAATTGCAGGCGCGTCTTCTCACCCATGGCCTGCCTCCGTCCGTTTGTATTGCCCGCCTGGATACCCTGGCTGATCTGGACGACTCCCGTCACAACTGGTTCGTGCGCATCTTCGACATTCCGCTGCTGTACTCCATGCAAATTGCGTTTGCGCTTGAGCGCTGGCGCCGCACATACGGCGGCGGCATTGAAGCATGGTTACATGTTGTTGGAGAAATCGAGGCGCTTGCTTCGATAGCTGCCTACGCTTATGAGCATCCGCAAGATCCATTTCCAGCATTCGCGCCTGCGGAGGCCGGCGTCTGTTTCGAGGGCGCCGCTCTCGGCCATCCTCTGTTGCCGGCCGACAAGTGCGTGCGCAACGACGTAATACTGGGCGGCAACAGCCAAATACTTTTGGTAAGCGGATCGAATATGTCCGGCAAGAGCACATACCTGCGCGTGGTCGGTATCAATACTGTTCTGGCGATGATGGGCGCTCCTGTTCGAGCCACGCGTTTGCGGCTTTCCCGGGTGGCGGTGGGCGCTTCCATGCGAGTCTCTGACTCGCTGCAAAAAGGCATTTCCCATTTCTATGCCGAAATTAAAAGGCTGCGACAGGTGGTGGATCTTTCCTCCACCGGGCCGACACTATTTCTGCTCGATGAAGTTTTGCAGGGCACCAACTCACATGATCGGCGCGTGGGCACTGAGGGCGTGCTGCGCACCTTAGTTCGCAATGGCGCTATAGGTCTTGTTACAACCCACGATCTCGCCCTCACTTCACTGGAACAAGTTTTTCCTGCGCAGGTGCGCAATGTTCATTTTCAGGAACGCTTTGAAGATGATCGGCTTTCTTTTGACTATCAGCTCCGCCCCGGAGTGGTCACCACCAGCAATGGCATTGAGCTAATGAAGTCTATTGGACTCGATGTTTCTTAGCGCCTTCAACTTGCTTCTCTTTAGGTCGTTGTAACCATCAGCCGAATTCCACTTCTTGGAACGACGCTACCGAAATTCTGCAAGAACCAGATGAGAAATTTTAATGAAACACTAATCCGCTCTTAAATCGTTGCTGTTGAAATACAAAAGGCATCATCAGCAAAGCAATTCGATATTCCGGTAAAAGTGTAAGCCCGTGCAGTGACAAGGATGAAGCTAAGCGCACGGAGTGGTGTGGTGGTTGGAGTGTGCCCTGGGGACGGGGCGGCGTTCTGTTCGACATCACGATCCCGCTAATCGGGTGTGGAAATAGTCCGCTGCTCAGCATTGCGTGCGCTGGCCCGCTCGACCGGTGCAGCGATCAACCAGGGACAGGAGACGGCAACACAACACGACTGCGGCGCATTTGGTACGGATAGCTTTTTCCTCCCCCATAAGCGTCGGCGTAACGAAGCTCAACGGGTCGTCGCGCTGGGGAGTGATCCCTTGCCTCGAAACCACGTTGATCTCGGGTGCGCGTTGCCGTTTTCAGCTTGAAACTGCTTGACGCAGTTAATCCACCACCGGGAGGCTGATTTTTCTCCAATCAGCCTCCTTATTAACTTTCGTACTCGCTAGTCCGCAGTGAGCAGACCGTAGTTTGGCGGATTAGCGCGTAGCAGCCGGTTCAGCGTTGCGCAGATATACGTCTGATTTGCTCAGCCAGTCCTGGCGCGGCGGGTAGAAGACATCCAGATCGATTGTGTCTTCAATCGCTTCAGCTTTGTGCGGCATGTGCGGAGGGATGCAGAGCACTTCGCCCGCTCGCACAATAATTTCCTTGCCGTCAATCCAGAATTTCAGCGCGCCTTCCACTATGTAAGTAAGCTGCTCATTCAAGTGACTGTGCTCCGGCACCACGCAGCCTTTCTTCAGCAGGACCCGGGCCAGCATCAGGTTTTCGCCCGTAATCATCTGGCGGTCCAGCAGCGAATTTAACTTTTCCAGTTCAACATCATTCCAGCGGATGTGTTTAAGCATAGACAAACATTCTAGCGAAGTTCCGCTTGCCCTGCACGCTGGCACTACTAAAAGAGAAGCAGCCGGGTTTCCCAGGTGCCGTTCTGGAACTCAGCTACTTTTGCGTGATGGTGACCTTGTGATAGCCGACCGTAGCCGTGTCGATTTTGTTGGGCAGCTGAAACTGGGAATCAATTCCCACATTGGGATACTTGGGCGTAATGTACTTGCTGACAAAATATTCCAGCGCCATCTGCGGCACGCTGAATCCATCGATGGCTACTTCGCGCACCTGCACGCGCCCTTCGCGTCCACTGCCGGACGCATCCGCTTCCACCCGCACGTCATGCTGGCCGCTGAAAAGTGAAAGCATGGGGTTGGACGAGTTTTGTCCCTCCCGGATTTCATCAAAGTCAACATTCAGAAATGCCGTCACAATTCCGCTGCGGCCTTCCATCCTGAGCTTTTTGACACCGCGCGGCAGAGTGATCCGCCCAGCAGCGATGTAATCATTGACCTCTTCCTCGGTCATGACAGTAGGCGTTTGATCTGGATGCTCTTGTTCACCGTTTTTCTGGATATGGTCCAGTTTGATTTGCAGGCTGTCAGCCAGTCGATGTCCGGAGGTATGCGCAGCACTAGTTGGTGGGGCAGAAGATTGCGGCGTTTGCTGCGACGCAGCCGGCCTGGATCCAGCAGACGGCTGCTGTTCGGAGGCAGGCCCTTCCTGGACAATAAAGATAATGCTCGCTACTAGTAATATTGTTAAAACAATTCTTGAGATCATTTAGCGTGCGCGGGAGCCGCTTGCGCGGTCAACGGCTGCGGCGTAATCTCCGGTTTTTCAAGCGATCCGGTGATTTCCCACTGAGTACCGTTGGTGTTCACCTTGAGCTTTGCCTGCTTATTGGCCAGAGACATGGTCCCGCTCAATTGATAGATGCGGTTCTCTGCTCTAAATTTGCTTGGCAGGATTTTTATGGCTTGTTTATCGATTTCCAGTGCTCCCTGTGCATTATTGAAACTTAGCGGCCTGCCGCCATTCAGAGCCAGTGCTCTCGAAGTTCCATTGCTCACCTGAAATTCCACCCGGCCACCCGCGCTGCTCGACATGTCCTGAGGTGTCTTGCCTTCAAAATGGGTTGAATAGCTTACCTGGGCCCTGCCGCCAATCCATTGTGCTACCTGGGCAGCAACGGGATTCTGTGGGCTCACCCGATCCAGTACAACACCTTCCATTGAACCGCTGCCGGTGTAGCGTGGCTGGCTTCCGCTCCAGTCGATTTTCCATTCGCCTTGCGTAGTTCCGCCTCCAATTTTGGCAGTCACGCGGTTTACTGTGAGGACGTGGTCACCGAGTTCAACATGTGCGGCAAATTTTTCCAGCGGAATATCGACAATATTCAATTCCCCGACTGCCAGACTGCCCTCGGCACGAAAATCCGGCAATTGATTGTCTGACCCGGAAAGAAAGGGTAATGACCAACCTTTATCCGTAAACCCCATCAGATTGGCCACATCAGAAATCGCCAGCGAATCGAGATGTAGATCAAAGTGTAGCTGGCAAGGCGCATTTCCTGTGCAGCCGAGCGGGCTACTAACCAAGCCGGTGAATGCAAGCGGACTATGTTCAAACTGGCCATTGACTTTGCTGAGCACCAGCGCCGTATCGGTGATTTGTGCGTCAGCTTCGGACATCACTAGCCGGTCTTTCACGCCGGGAATCCAAGCCGCCAGGTTTTGCAGATGCGCTGTTCCATGAAGCTTTGGTGCGGTAAAGTTTGCCCACGGCCCACTCACGTTCAGATCCACCAGGGCTGACGCAGTTGTATTCACAATCTGTGAGCGGAAACCGGTGGCGCGGCCAAAGGCCAACAATCTTTCCATCGGGACCATGCCCTTGGCGCTCACAAAATAGCCTTTGCTATCCAGGCTTCCTTGTACTTCAAGAGTGGTGGAGGGGCCCATTTGGACTGAGAACGCATCCACCGTGAGCGAGCTCGAGTCATAAGCCGCGCTGGGAGCTACTGCTGGCGTTGGCTGCGCCGGGACACTCGATTTTTTCTTTTTCACAACCAGCGCAGTTGGAGTATCGCCCGCGCCAATATGAAACCTCACCGCGCTAACGGGGAAAGGCTTGTCCCCGGCCGAGGCCTGTAGCAGGAATGGCGTGCTCATGCCAGTTCCATGAAAATCCCGCACACCTGCATGCCAATGAAAACCAAACGCTGCATTCAGATCGCCGCTGGCCGTAAAGTCATCGGGCAGCGATCGGCGGGCCTGGCGCGCAAGCGCCGCCAGCAAGGAAAGAGGCACTCGGTTCGCTACTAGAGACAGATCATAGTTCTGTGCGTTGGGCGTGAAATGCGCCGTGGTCAAGAGACCGCCAGTGCCAAGCGGCGTATCGCATTTGAGTGCGAGGCTTCCTTTTGTGTAATCGCCCAGGCAGCGGGTACGGACCTGCGGCATGGCATTGCGATTGATATCGAACCGGCGAAAACTATCCAGGTCGGCAGTGGCATTGATGTGCAGATCGGAAAGTTTACCGGCGACTTCCGCGGTGGCGTCCAACGCTCCCCGCCATCCTTTATCCTGCCCCAGCACCAGACGAGAAAATTGTCCCAATTGCGATTTTTCCCACGACACCTGTAATTTCACAGGCATATCACTCAGGTTAGGGGAGCGCTTAACGTCGCCTTCCACCCGGATCGTACCGGTATCGTTCAAGTTCATGTCCGTGCGGACCGGATGGCCTTCCAGCCGTATATGCCATGTGTCTTCTGCTGCCAACCAGAACGCAAAATCAGTATTGGTCAGCGCGTAAGGCTTCTTCTCCGGGCCAAGTTTCACGTTGATTCGCCCGCCGCTGGCTTCGATATACGGAAAGCGAGAGCGCTGCTCCGCGCTGCGTTTGGCCGTGGGAGCGGTCGGCACCTGCTCCACGCGCAACAGCAGCGATTCCAAATTCCAATGATCGCGCGTGTAAACCAGGTTCAGGCTGGGAGGAGCAACATCGTCAGTCAGCTTAAGATTGGCGATTTCCAGCCGGCCTTGCCATAAAGACGTCAGTCGCAGGTCGGCCGTGACTTTGCCGCAAAAAAGCAGCGGTTCCGCGCCGAAAGCAGGATCGTCCATCACCTTAAAATCGTAAAGATCAAATCCGGGGCGCGGGAACAGGCGGTATTTGACTGATCCAATTTTCACTTCCCTTCCCAACGCCGCGCTTAGAGTGGAAGCCAACCGAGTGCTGAAGCGTGCGCCGTTGATGTTGGGAGGCAGGAAGATGCACAGTGCCATGACTACCAGCACAACGGCAACGAGTTTTTTTCTGGTAGACGTCATCGCTAATGCACCAGATGGAAGAGGCGGTGCCACCGAGTCAGGCTAAAAAAATGTACCGTGACGTTCACAAACGCAGCCACGCGGTCGCCTATAGGTTTCGGCTCGCCGTTTTCTTCAGGCACATCAAAGGACCAGAACACAACCAGTGGACGCCCAATAATATTTTCTTTGGGCACAAAGCCCCAATAGCGGCTGTCCAGGCTGTTATCGCGATTGTCGCCCATGGCAAAGTAGTGGTCCGGCGGAATCACCACCTCGTCATTATGAATGTTTTCCTGCAAAGTGGCGGCCCACTCCGGAGAAATCTGTCCAATGCCATAACTCAGGGCCGCTGGAAATTCATCGCGATATGTGTCGTAAGTTCCGTTGCGAATTACATACGGCTCGGCCTGCCTGACTCCATTCAGATAGATCACTCCATTGCGCAAGCGAAGCCGGTCGCCTGGTACGCCAATAATGCGTTTAACCAGATACATTCCCTGCTCGGCCGGATTCGGGGTAAGAAAGACCGCTGTGTCTCCGCGGTGAATTCCACGATATGGCAAGATCCAACCCAACTTGCCACCGCTCAGCGGAGTAAGTCGATCAACAAATACATGGTCGCCTACCAATAGCGTTTTCTCCATGGACCGCGACGGTATCTCAAAATGCTGGACGACAAACGTAAGGATAAAAAGTCCGACTACCAGCACGGACGCAATTCCGGCAATCGATTCCGGCAATGTCTCTTTTGGACGCTCCGGCTTTTCCCGATTTCTTTTAAATAATGGCAAAGATGTAATTCCTGAATTTAGAGATCAGCGCACCAGATGGAACATGCGGCTCCAGCGTGTTTCGCCAAAAAAGTGAGTAACCACGTGAAACAGAAAGCTAACACGGTCCGCCATGGATGTGCGCTCATACTGATCTTTCGGCGTATCGAATGACCAATAAATAAACAACGGCCTGCCAATAACGTTTTCTCTGGGAATAAAGCCCCAGAACCGGCTGTCCAGGCTAACGTCGCGATTATCGCCCATGCCAAAAAAGCTATCCGGCGGAACTACCAGGTCTCCATCTTTCAAATGTCCCCGCATCACAATAGGCCACTCCGGATTCACGTTTGAATCGCCGTCCGGAGCAACTGCCGGAAACTGATCGCGATATGGCGAATAGCTTGGTCCTGAATGGATTACATAGGTCTCATTCAGGGCTTCGCCATTTCGATAAACATTGCCGTCGCGCAGGTGAATGCGGTCTCCCGGAATCCCGATGATCCGCTTCACTACATACATTCCGGGTTCCTTGGGATGGAGGAAAACAATAATATCTCCATGCTTGATCTCGCGGTATGGAATCAATGGCCCCACATATCCGGCTTTCGCTGTGGGTGACAGGCGATCGACAAAAACATGGTCCCCCACAAGTAACGTCTTGACCATGGATTCTGAGGGAATTTCAAAGGCCTGAACGATAAAAGTAAGGATGAACAGCCCCGAAACCAGGACCGCCGCAATTCCGGCAATGGATTCAGGCAGGCTTTCTTTTTTCTTTTCCGGTTTTTTGTCTTTGGTTTTATCGAACAAAAGCGGTTCCTGCTCAGATGATGGAATGATCAGCGAACCAGCCGAAACATGCGGTCCCAACGCGCCAAGTCCAGCAGGTGGGCCAGTGTCTGTCCTGAATGATTGAGTTTATCACCGGAGCGCCTGGGTTCCGAACCTCTGACGGAGAGATAGATCACCAAGGGCCTGCCCACGATGTTGGCCCGAGGGACAAACCCCCAATAGCGGCTGTCCAGGCTATTGTCACGATTATCGCCCATTACAAAATAATGCTCCGGTGGCACCACCAGTTCGCCACCGCTTACGTAATTCGCTAATTCATACCGCCAATGGCGATCAATGTCTCGGGAATATCCGCGCTGGTTGGGGAAGTTGTCACGATATCCATCAGGCATCCATTGCTTGTGGATTGCGTAATTTTCCTGGAGCGGGTTGCCGTTCACATAGACGATCTTGTCCTGAAGGCGGATATGGTCTCCGGGCATTCCGATCACACGTTTCACCAGGAACTGGGAGGCGTCTACAGGAAAATAAAAAACTACAATATCCCCTCGTTCGATTTTCCCGTACGGCAGCAGGTGCGCCGATCCCGGCAGGCCGGCATAATGCAATTTATCTACCAGCAGAAAGTCTCCCACGAGCAACGTGTTTTCCATTGAACCTGAAGGAATTTGAAACGCCTGAACGATAAACGTAATTACATAAATGCTGAAGATGACGACGGTAAAGAAAGCTTGGATCCCAAAAAGGTCCTTCGGTTCTCGATGCCCCTGATGCTGTGGAGCAGCTTGTGACGCGGGCGGCGCCAATGCACCAGCGGGCTCTACAGTCGGGGTATCCGCGCTCGGCTGCAAGGGCACAGCTTCAACCGGGGTTGGCTCCGCTGTTGGTGCTTTTTCTTCCGAGTTCTGCTCTTGATCGTTCATTCGCTTTCAGCCTGGCCGCGCAGATGTTCCAAAGCCTGCTTGGCGGCAAGTTGTTCGGCTTTTTTTTTCGTTCCGCCTTCAGCCCGCGCCACGTACTCCATCTTGCTCTGTCCCTGGATATAAATTCGCGCTTCCACAGTGAATGTCTTGCGATGGTCCGGCCCCTCTTCCTTCACCGTGACATAGACAGGCTGCTGCCGCCCACTGGATTGCAAAAGTTCCTGCAGAGCAGATTTGTGATCTGCGAGGCTGAATTCGTTTTCTCCATCGGCAGTAATGGTCTCCAGTTCGGACTCAAGTATCTGCCGGATGATAAATTCCCGCGTCTTTTCCAGCCCCGCATCCAGGTACATGGCGGCGATGACGGCTTCAATGGCATCAGAAAGCAGCGTTCCCTTTGACCGGCCGCCGCTGCGCTCTTCGCCGCGCCCCAATCGTAGGTACTGTCCGAGCCCGATCCTGGTCGCAACACCTACCAGATGTTCCGCGCTCACCAGATGCGCCTTCAGCTTCGATAGCTGGCCTTCGTGGAATGTTGGGAATCTTTCAAACAGTAACTGGCTTGTCACCAAGCCCAGGACTGCGTCGCCCAGAAACTCAAACTGCTCGTTATCAAGTATCTCGGTTGCAAGATCCGACCCCACGGCTTTTGATTCCTCATGCGCGTGCGAACTGTGTGTTAAAGCTCGCTCCAGCATCTCCGTCCGTTTGAAGGTATGTCCCAGCGCGGATTCTAGTGCGGAAAGATCAGAATTCATGGTAAGGGAGTTCACTGCGGCTCCGTTGACGATCCATTACGTGAGCCTTTGCCGAGTCCAGCCAGCCGCTCATGTTCAACTTCCGCCAGCTTCTGTAGCTCAGGATCGGAACTGGCAAGTTGCAGCGCCTGTTCCACGGAACTAAGCGCAGCAGCATATTTCTTTCGATGATCTTGCGCCAGTGCCAGGTGGTACCAGGTGTGGCCATCAGGCCGGAATTTGGCTAACTCTGTGGCCATCTTCAGGTCTTTTTCTGCCCCGGCATCATCGCCCGTCTTCAGCTTCATGATTCCCAATGCGGAATACGCCATGGATTGCAGTGTTGTCTTGTAGACCGCTGCCCCACCTGATGTATCTGAGTAGCTGGCTTCAGCTGCCTGGATGGCCCGCGAAGCGTTGTGCCTGATTGTGCTGACCTTTTTGTCCCGCTCCCGATCGTGGTCACCCAGGGAATCTGCCAACGCTGTGGCTGTAAGCACCAGCGCCAGAGGATTATCAGCGTCAAGCGCCAGAACTCGTTCACCCATGGCCAGCACTTTTGCGGGATTATTTTCCCGCTGGTATTGCAACATGGCGCTGGAATAAAGATACCGGCGTAATTCGCTTGTGGGATACCTGTTGGAGAAATCGATCGCCGCTGCTTCCTCCTTCGCGGCGCCGGTCAATGCGTAAGCAGCGTTGAAATCGGAGCGTTCCTGTTCACTGCGGGCCTGGGGACGTCTTGCCATTGAATCCGGCTGCGATCCACTCTGAGTGGTAGGAGATCCGTCCAAAGCACTGGCCGGAGCCATGGAAAAATACAGCGCGGCCAGGCCAAGCGCGATATTACCTGCGATTAGCTTCCAACGCGGAAACCGTACCGTGGATCGAGCGCGCGCAACTTCCATATATGCTGAACTCATAAATACAACTGCATTCTACTTCGGCTGCACCGGAGGCTTTTCCGCCGACGATGCTCCGCCTGTAAGCGTAAGCAACCTGGTCTGCTCGCTTTTGGCAAGGTTCCCCAAATCGGCATTTGCGCCGATGACCTGCAATGCGTGGTTTACTGACGCGAGCGCCTCCGGGTATTTCTTCTGGTGGTCCTGCGCCAGTGCGAGATGGTACCAGATATAAGGATCCGGCTGGCTTTGGTTCAAATCAGATGAAAGCTTTAATTCCCTCTCTG
>DATBVH010000467.1:0-3883 GCA_036515395.1 Candidatus Angelobacter sp. | reverse complement strand
TAAGAATTAATTCGTAGGTAGGCTGCTCAACCAGAATTTCATCGCCAGGCTCTGTTGTGGCAGCCAGCGCAAGGTAATTTGCCAGAGAAGTTCCCACCGCGCTTACCACGCATTCCTGCGGCACTCGATATCGCCGGGCGATCGCTTGCAGAAGAGGCTCGTATCCATAGATCGACGGACCATTGATTTCCAACTGATCAATGGTCACACCAAGTTTAGATAAAGGGAAGTTGGCCACACCGCTGGTGGCAAGATTGAATTTTGCAGCGGAATGCAGTTTGGCCCAGTCCATGTATGGCGAATAGGCTGTGCTTCTGGAGTGTGTCATTCGCGTAAGGTCCGTCTCCAAATGTAATACATGGGAACACCGGCCGCCAGAATTGCAAAGCCGATCAATGTATTTTCGGGATATGTATAAAGAGTATTGCTAACCACCGCCAGGCAAATCAAGCAGAACAACGCAGTAGTAAACGGATGGGCGGGCATGGAAAAAGCTGATCGCGCCGGATCGCGCTGGCGAAGAATGAAGAGAGCCCCGGCGGTAAGCGCCCAGAAAAGTACGTCCATGGAGGTGACGTAATTCAGGATCTTGTCATAACCGCCGGTCAGAAGGATCACCATCGTCCAGACGCTTTGTATGGCGATGGCGAGAACTGGAGCTTGTGTGCGTGGATGGACCCAGCCCAGTTGTCGAAAGAAGAGCCGGTCTTTTGCCATGGCAAAGTAGACGCGCGGCGCGGTGAGCACGCTCTGGCTGAGAAATCCCAGGGTGGAGATTGCAATTGCGAGCGCAATCATGGTTGCGCCGCGTTGTCCCAGGGCCATTCGCATTACGGCAGAGGCAGGTGCGGGCGTGTTTGCCAGAGTAGGCACTCCAAGTGCGCGCACGCAGACGTAGTTGACCGATGTATAAAGAAGCGCAACCGCGATCACGCCCATGATCAACGCTCGCGGCATATCGCGCCGTGGATCTTTCATTTCTGCCGAGGCAAAAGTTGCGGTGTGCCATCCGCCGAATGCGAAAACGACAGGCACCATCGCCGCACCAAAGGAGGAGAACAGTCCGCCAGAGACTGGCTGGTCCAGAGCTGGCTTCCAATGAACGTGGCCGTGGACCAGGAATGCTCCGGCAAATACCAGCAAGGCGATTGCCGCAATCTTCAAAACCATAAGCGCGCTTTGGACTGTCCCTCCCGCGCGCACGCCCATGCAGTTGATTAGAGTGAGCAGAGCGAGTGCGACTAGCGCGATTTGCCATTCGCTGGCGTGCCATCCGGTGAGTTCCAGAAAATAGCGCGAGAAGGTGACTGTCACGGCGGCCATTCCTCCGGTCTGGATCACCAGCAGCAACACCCAGCCATACAGAAATGAGACTAGAGGATGATATGCGTCACGCAAATAGGCATATTGGCCGCCGGCAGTGGGCATGCGGTCCGCCAACTCTGCCCAGATGAAGCCTCCCAGGAGCGCGATGCAGCCGCCCACCAGCCACGCGCCCAAAACCAAAGCTGGCGTGTGGACGCGCTGGGCGACAACATAAGGGTTCATAAAGACCCCTGTGCCAATGATGCCGCCCATCACCAGCATGGTGGCATCGAACAGTCCCAGCCGGCGTGCCAGAGATTGTATCGAGCGCGGATTTGCTTGAGGCGCGGGTGAATTCAATTTGTTTCGGCTCGAAATGAATCTTAAGCGAGCCAAGGCGGAAAGCATAGCAAATCTGCCAATCGATTCATTTACAATCTGGGATTTGTTATGGAGGCGTTGATGAAGAAAGTTTTTTGCTTTGCGGCAGTGGCAATATTTTTATTCTCGATTTCCTGCAGCAGTTCGACCGCCAACAATGGAAGCTCCAACACTGTGGCGCCAACGCCCACATCGGCATCTTCTGGCAATAGCAATACGCAACCACAATCGCCCAAGGCGCAGATTGATCCCTGCTCACTGTTTAGTGCGGCGGACGCGCAAGCAATCACTGGTGTTCCAATGAAATTGTCGCCCGGGCATGGCGCTATCGTCTGCATGTATGAAGAAGCATCTCCGCAGCCGGGACTGGATACTGCGCGTGTGTCTCTCATGGTCAACGTGGAAAACTCAGCAGAGAAAGAGGCCAAGGAATGGCAGAACACCAAGGAGATACGCCGCCTCAAACCCGGAGAGAAGAACGTCGCTAAGTTGAGTGGGATCGGCGACGAAGCCTGGTTCGATGGGAACGTTGAGAAGGGGAAGGTTGCTATTGGCGGAATTCTGGCACGCAAGGGAAAAGCAGATTTCGCGCTGCAATCAGCGGTCCTTCAATATCGGTCGTCGCTGGAAAAGATGAAGGAGATTGCGCACCGAATCGCGGACAAGCTGGAATAAAAATTATCCGCGCGTGATTTTTCGCTTGCGTCCGCCTGCCACATGGGCGAGCAGGCGCTGTCCCAGGCATCCGAAAAGAAAAGCCATAGCCATTACGGCGCTGATGTGGCGTTCGCCTGAGTGGAACGTGAGCGACGGCATGTATTCATAAACGGCGTAGCCGCCAAGTCCCGCCAATGCGCCGAACAGTACTGGCGCAAGAGTAATAAACAAGTTGGAAGCCGCTGCTTCGTTTCGTCCGGCGATCAGTGACTGTGCCGAGCAAACCCCAGAGCCGAGCAGGCCGAAAAGCAACACAGCGGCAACCATGGGTGGGCGTCCGGATAGAAGCAGGAACGGAGCCGACGCCACAGCAGCCAATCCGCAGATGATCAAAAGAATGCGAAGGCGGTCTCCAATGGCTCCGGCTTTGAAATGCTGGTGGCTGAAATCTTCATTACGTAACGCAATAGCATCCGCCACATTTTCCGCCGAAAGATGATCTTCAGGACCGGAAAGCAGCTGCTCCATGGCTTCCGCCCGCCATGAATTGATCTTCAGCGATTCCTCCCGCAGCACATGCGCGCGGTTCGCCAGTTCGACCTGGTTCATTCCAAAAACGGCATAGCGCTGCGCGGCGTGCAAGCCATGCCAGCCGCCTTCAATGTCGTCACTTTCCAGGCAGCGCAATACGTTGTTGAGCTGCTCGTGCGTTGCTATGGCCCAGAAGTTATCAGGACGCAAGCTGCGGCGCTCCAGAAAGCCAAGTTCTACGCGAAAAGCTTCGCACTCCCGCAACAAACGCGAGTGCTCTCGATGTGTCTCAACGGACAAGTTTTTGAGTTGAGGCGAAGGCGCTGCGACAGAGCTGGCCATTATCTGGCTCGGCATGCTCCGAGGCTCAACTGGCAATTCAGATTGCTTTGGAAGACTGCCGACGCGGGAAAGCAGCGCTTTTTCTTGCGCGTGTGACAGCCGCTCAATTGCGGCAGGCACAGGCAGCCATACCGCTTCGTCAATTTCATCACTGTTGCGCGCTCCCTTGTCTTCAACCAGCGTCATTTTCCAGAAGAGCACGACCTTGGGCACGCCATTGTCAGAATAGCTGATAGTCCCAAGATAGTTTCCGATGCGGCAAGAGCAGCCGGTCTCATCCTGCACTTCGCGCATGGCCGCTTCCTGAAAGGATTCGCCATCTTTTACTTTGCCGCGGGGAAGCGTCCAATCCTGATGACGCTTGCGGTAAACCACCATGACCTCTACACCGCGGGAAGAACTGCGCTGTAAAATCCCGCCGGCGGCTTTGATGACCGGTGCATCTGCGGGAGCGAGCGGAGCAGGTTGGGTTGCCATATTTATTTTCGGATTGTAACCCGTCCGGAAGAAATTCAATCAACTCATTTTTGCCTGGGCGCCGGGTCGGCTGCCGCGCTGGAGGTGAGAGCGGAAGCGGCATCGTACTCTTCATAGCCGCGAAGAATTTTTCCCAGGGGAGCAGGGCGCAGCAGGTAAACAAAACTCCGCGGTGGCGGGCCCTGTTCCT
>DATBVH010000466.1:0-2994 GCA_036515395.1 Candidatus Angelobacter sp. | reverse complement strand
AAATCGCAGCCCTGGCCACGCGCGATATCAGCGAGAAAACCAATTACCGCTTCCTGGCCGATGCCATTGGACATCAATGGTGGGGCGCAACCGTGAGTCCCGCCAGCAAAAATGATTGGTGGCTCGTGGATGGTGGCTCACGCGACTCTGAAATGCGTTACGTGCAAAGCAGCGCCGGACAGCAGGCCTTTGAAGACGCTTCACGCGATATGGCCGTGGGCGCTCTGGCCTATGACACCACCCCGCTGGGCAGCATCGGCAAGCTGGATACGTTCTCTCCGCAGTTCCAGGCCCTGGTCACCGATAAAGGCGGCATGATCTTCCACATGCTGCGCTGGGTGATCAGTGATGCCGCGTTCGACAAAACAATGAAAGACTTTATGGCCAAATACGCCGGCAAATCCGCCTCGGTGGCCGACTTCGAGACCATTGCGGAAAAAAATCATGGCGACAAGCTCACCGCATTCTTTGCGCAGTGGGTTGACGGCACCGGCGCGCCTGAATTCAAGATGAAATACACCGTCTATCGCGTGAAGAAAGGTTTTCGCGTGGTCGGTGAAATTACCCAGGACCTTGATCTCTTCCGCATGCCGCTGGAATTAAAAGTTGATACTGACGGCCAGACTGAGATGAAGCGCATTGAAGTCGTTGGCACCGATTCCGCTTTTTCCGTTGACACGTTTGGCAAGCCGCGCCGCCTGGTGCTCGATCCCAATAACTGGGTGCTCAAAAATTCCGGCGATCTGCGCGTGCGCGTCGCTATCCGCCGCGGACAGGAGCTTACAGCACAGGGCAATCTCTCTGAAGCGCTTACGGAACTGAACAAAGCCCTGGACGTAAACAAGAATAGTTCGCTGGCCCACTACCGCATCGCCGATATTTTCTTCGCGCAGCGCAATTATCAGTCGGCCGCGAATGAGTTTCGCGAAGCGCTCAATGGTGACGGCGATCCTCGCTGGACTGAGGTTTGGAGCCACATTATGTTGGGCAAGATCTTCGATACCACCGGCCAGCGTGAGCGCGCCGTGAATGAATATCGCCAAGCCATCCAAACCGGAGACCCCACGCAGGGCGCTCTGGACGAAGCCCGGAAATACCTGGAAAAACCCTACGAGCGCGAACGCCGCCCGAACGGAAATTAAACTCTTTCCACCACAGAGGTACACTGAGTAGGCCAACTGACAACTCTGTGTATCTCTGTGGGCCTCTATGGTAAAAGGATTTACTGCAGGCTTTTCAAAAACGCCACAATCTGCCATCTTTGCTGTTCCGGCAGCCGGGACCATGATGGCATTCCATTCTTCATGCTGCCGTTTTTCAGCAGCCATTCCAGTTCGCCGTCAGTGGCAGCGTGAATGCGCTCAGAGTGCAGGTTGGGCCGATTTTCCATTCCCAGAGCTTCACCGCCATGGCAGGTAGAGCAGTTCTGGCGGAAAAGCTTTGCGCCTGCGGCAATAGCGTTTGGCTGGCCCGCAAAGGGATTCTCGCGGCTACGCTGCTTCTCCGGCACTCTTGTCAACCACATACCATCGCCCGCGCCGGCAAAAAGAAGCGTCGATCCTAAAATGAAGATGAGGCTCATCAGCAGAAGAGGCTTTCTAGTTCCCACTGTCATTTCCCTCTCAGCCGTGAAACCACTTGATTGATTTCATACGCCACCCCAAAGCGCAGCAGAAAGCCGTGGCTGTTGCTGTTCAGTCCTGCCGCTGGAGAAACGCTGAACGTCGGACCGCTGGGCAGGTGAAACGCCAGCGTGGGCGCCAGATAATGCGACGTATCGTGCAGGCCGAAGCTGTACCGATCCCCCAACCCACCGTAAAGTTCTGCTCCCGCCGTAAAGTTTTCCCAGCACAACCGGCAGGCGTTAGGGCTCGCTGCCAGTGACAATGGACGGCTCACAGCCACCGCGTATCCAAACTCCCACGGTTCGCCCGCAATGTTTTTCTCCGCAATCATGTTCTCAGCCACATTCCAGCCTTTAAAATTGCTGCTCAGGATCAGCTTCAGCTCCACTTCCCTTTTCTTCTCGCTGCGATCATTTCTGACCAGAAAGTCAGCCACGCCGTCATGTCCCACTACCTCCAGCAATGCTTTGTCCGCGCTGTTGATGTCTTCAAATTCAGCATAGAGCACAGGATTGATCCAGTGCTCTTGCAAGAGCGGACGGAAGCGGTTCTCCAGGCGGAAGCCGGTAAACACGCTGCTCTCATTGGCCGTGGTTTGCGAATCCAGATATAGCTCTGACGTCCACCAGGTCTTGACGCCGTACTCCATCTCGATGGCGTTACCCCAAAAGGCATTGCCTGCACGGGGAAATCCGCTGACGGACTTGGTAGCAAACTCCAGATTGCCGGGTTCCTCCATATGGTGCGTGTAGGTGACGAAATAATTTTCCTGCGCGCAGGCCCTGCGCGGCAGTAATGGCGACGCCAGCAATAGCAGTACGGCGATCGCTTTTAAACCGTTCAACGGCACAGCAAACTCCTAATCTCCCGAAGATCCATTTTGAAAATGAAATTGAATTTCAATTTCAAAATCAACGTGAAAAGGCAGTGTAATTCAGGACTTGCGGCAGGGTCAATGAGCTATATCACACTAAAACGGAAAGATTACAAATCCGGAACTGATGGGGATAGGGAAATTTTTCAGTCCTGTGATGAAATCCATGCACTTACCGCCTGGGTATTGGCCGGCCATCGAGGCTCTCGGTCTGAAGGGAGCGGGATGCGGGAGCATTGCGTATCTGAATTTTACGCTCCTTCGCAGGAATGGGGACTGGGATGCCCATCGCGCTGGCTGCACGGTTGCACGCCGCCGGTCCTCCCCAATAATCCGAATGGTCATACCCGACCATCTCTTGGATACCATTCCAAAACATGGCTGGGGCTCCATACCGGCCTACCGCTTCCGGAAACCATCCTTCTGCGCAGGCCGTCTGGCCGATGGGAAAGGCCTTCTGGAGGACTTCGTCCCAGGGCGAGTAAAGCACGATTC
>DATBVH010000465.1:0-3250 GCA_036515395.1 Candidatus Angelobacter sp. | reverse complement strand
ATTCGCGTTCAGGAGCTTCGCGAGTCCATGAGTATCGTCATACAGGCGCTTGCGGGAATGCCGGAAGGAGCCATCAAGGCGGACGCTCCCAAGATCATTCTTCCTAACAGGGAAAAGATGAAGACGCAGATGGAAGCTCTCATCTATCACTTTAAGATTGTTACGGAAGGCTTTGCCGTACCAGCAGGTGAGGTCTATCACGCTATTGAATCTCCACGCGGCGAAATGGGCTACTACATCGTTAGCGACGGCACCGCTAAACCGTTACGCGTGCACATGCGCTCACCTTCGTACGCCAACCTTCAAGCTTTGCCTCAGATGTGCGAAGGAAGGTTGATCGCCGACGTGGTGGCGGCGATTGGAAGCATTGACATTGTGCTCGGAGAGATCGACAGATAGCAGCTGCAGGAAGTTCGGGAACACGATCATTAGTAGCTATAAGAATCCAGCGCCGTTAGGCGCGACGAGAAGTAGCCCAGCGCGTGAGCGCTGGGTGAGTGTAAATACAAGTGGGAGCCCCTTTAGGGGCGGCACAAAGAAGCAAAATGGCCCCAATCAGCGAAAAACTCGATCAGTTCTTCACGGAGAAAATGAAGGAGTACCCCACAAAGCGTGGGTTCCTTGTCCCAATGTTGCTGTATACGCAAGACGAGCTGGGATACCTGAGTGATGGCGCAATCGCTCATTTGGCAAGAAAGACCGAGTTGACCGAGCTTGAAGTCCGCAACGTGATCAGCTACTACTCCCTGCTGCACACCAAACCGATGGGCAAATATCACGTCCAGGTTTGCACCAACATCAGTTGCATGCTGCGCGGCGGCGAAGAGATTCTGGACCACTGCAAGAGCAAGCTGGGCATCGGCCACAAACAAACTACCGCAGACGGAACATTTTCTTTGGAAGAAGTCGAATGCATCGGTGCCTGTAGCTGGGCTCCTGCTGTCCAGATTAATTACGATTTTCACGAGAATTTGACGAACGAAAAGATCGACAAAGTCTTGGATCAATACAGAAGCAAAGCTAAACAATAGCAATTGATCGGCAGACTCCAGCCCCGTAGGGGCGACACAAGACAAGGCTAATGGCAGATTTGACGTCACATCCGGATGAAATAAAGGTTGTTTCGAAGCGTTTCGGCCAAGGGGCCGCCGAAATCGAAACGTACCTCAAGCTCGATGGCTACAAGGCCGTGCAAAAAGCCCTGACCATGTCTTCCGACGACATCATCAATGAGGTCAAGGCTTCCAATCTTCGTGGACGCGGAGGCGCTGGCTTTCCTACCGGCATGAAGTGGAGCTTTGTTCCCAAGGACACGACCAAAGCCAAATACATCCTTGTGAATGGCGACGAAAGCGAGCCCGGCACCTGCAAAGACCGTCCTATCCTGGAGCACGATCCACATGCGGTGATTGAAGGCGTAATCATCGCCGGGCTGGCTGTCGGAGCCAAGATTGGGTTTGTTTACATCCGTGGCGAATATCGCTATCTGGTTGACATCATGCGCAAGGCCATTGCCGACGCATACGCCAAAGGCTATCTGGGCAAAAATATTTTCGGCAGCGGCAAAGATTTTGATGTCCGCTGGCACACCGGCGCAGGCGCGTATGAAGTGGGCGAGGAATCCGCGCTGATGGAGTCGCTGGAAGGCAAGCGCGGTATCCCAAGAATCCGTCCGCCATTCCCTGCTGTGGTTGGACTTTGGGGCGGCCCAACCGTCATCAATAACGTCGAGACGCTCGCCTCTGTTCCGCACATTATTCTTATGGGTGGCCAGAAGTTTGCCGACTTCGGTCCGCCGAAAAATGGCGGCACACGCCTCTTCTGCTTGAGCGGACACATCAATAAGCCTGGTGTGTATGAACTTCCGCTTGGCTATCCGTTAAAGAAGATGATCTATGACGTTGGCGGCGGAATTCCCGACGGACGCAAGCTCAAAGCCGTTGTCCCTGGTGGATCTTCTACGTTTGTGCTGACCGCGGAAGAAGCCGAGCAGATGAGCATGGATTTCGACTCCTTCGGCAAGCGCGGCGAATTTCTTGGCTCCGGCGGCGTTGTGATCCTTGACGACCAGACCTGCATGGTCAAATTCGCGCTGCGCGTGATGAAGTTTTACCAGCATGAAAGCTGCGGCTGGTGCATTCCCTGCCGTGAAGGCACAGACTGGCTCAAGAAGACGCTTACCCGCTTCCACAACGGCGGCGGTCTGCGCAAGGACATCGATAACATCAAATATTTGGCGCAAGGCATATTGGGCAGGAGTTTCTGCCCGCTGGGAGACGCCGCCGCAATCCCGACCATATCTATCGTGGATAAGTGGCGCGATGAATTTGAAATGCATCTGGAAGGGCGTCCGTGCCCGTTTGATCCGGCGGCAAAGATTACCGAACTTCCAGTGGTGGGGGCACACTGATGAGCGCTCAACCAAATCCGGCTACCGCAGTTGTGATCGATAAGGAGTTTCTGCTGGCGCTCTTGCAGGAGACACGCGAAATTTTTCTAAACAGCTTTGCCGGCGTTACTGAAGAACAAAGCCGGTTGAAGCCCGCTCCTGAATGCTGGTGCGTGCTTGATACGGTCGAGCACCTCACAACTGCGGAGACCATACAGTTCAAGCTCATCAGCACTCAACGCAAACCACGCGCCGCAGATGCTCCGAATCGCGAACATGCGTTCTTGCACATGATTGCAAAACGCACACACAAAATGGAATCTCCAGAACGCGCCAGGCCAATCGGCCGCTTTGCTACCCTGACAGAGGCCGCAGAGCAATTTAGAACCACGCGCGCCGGTGTGATCCAGTTTCTTGAGCAGTACACAGACGATTTACGTTGCAGTGAAGTGAAACACCCTCATCCGGCAGCAGGCATGGTCAGTATTTGTGAAATGCTGGTTGCCATGGCCATGCACGCCAAACGGCACGCGGCTCAAATCGAAGAAATCAGAAACAGATTGGACTTGAAATAGTAATGGCGGAAGTGAAGAACGTAACCATCACCGTCGACGGTAAACAGGTCACCGCGCCTGCGGGCACCCTGCTGATTGAAGCCTGCAAGGCCGTGGGAATTGAAGTCCCATCGTTCTGCTATTACCCGGGACTTTCGCTTCAAGCGGCCTGCCGCATGTGTCTGGTGCGCATTGAGAAAATGCCCAAGCTGCAGACCGCGTGCACCGTCCCGATCACTGACGGCATGGTTGTTGCGACTGATACAGACGAAGTCCGTCAGGCGCGTAAGTCGATGATCGAGCTTCT
>DATBVH010000464.1:0-6623 GCA_036515395.1 Candidatus Angelobacter sp. | reverse complement strand
AGATTCAGCCAGCAGCGCGGGAAAGATGCGGACATAATCCTGCTGCCGGATTTTTCCTTGATCGATGAGAGCCAGAGTGCGTTTCGCCAACTCTGGCTGGCGAAAAGACGTAAGAGCAAAAAGGAAGTGATAATAATCTTCAGTGCTGCGGGGATTGCTCATGGCTTGCGTAAACTGTTCATATAGCGCGGCATCGCCATTTTTCGCTGCGACAGCAAGCGCCGGGCCGATAATGGTGCCTTCCACCGCACCTGCATCCTTTATATAAGCCTGCGTAATTTTCTGTGCCGCAGCCACCGCGTCAGGATCCCCGGCATTACCGAGAATTCCCAGTAGGGTTGCCCGCAGGGCTTTCTGCTCGTCACTGTCATTGGCGCCGGGGTTCCAGCCGACTTCTTTGGCCAGAGGCTCAAATTGCTGTCTTACCAGTTCGCGGTATTTTTTCTGATCTTGTTCTGGCACAAGCGATCGCCCAATGCCAATCAGGTGTTCGGCGATGAAATCGACCACGCTGCGATTACGCTCCGCGCGCAACTCCCGCACAACATTCAGGAAAATGCCAACCGGTTGTTTGCCCGCGCGCGCCATTGCCCATGTGTCTTCAACGAATGCGATACGCTCCGGGACGCTCAGATCGTTTTCAGCGACCGCGGCCACGGAGATGAGGTTTTTAGGATCCTGAAACAAAACGCGGTAATAGCCTTTTGCGTCACGATTGGCCATGAGCCAGGCGGGGCAAGTGCTGGTGGCAAAACGCGCGCTCGGCTTATCCAAGAGATTACAAGACGATCCGGTGTTGGTTGCGGTTTTGGTGCAGATGGGTATCGACCAGAGCTCGCCCTGCTTTGCTCCGTCGCCAGCTGACGATAGAAGAAATCGCTGCTGCGAAAGCTCCAGCGTCTGCTTGCCGCCTGAGCAACTTGCGTTCACTGTCACTAGCGGCACACCGGGCTGCATCACAAAAGTCGGCATGATCTTATCCACAGGCTTGCCGGAAACTTTGGTCACGGCCTGCCAGAAATCGGCCGAGGTAGCGTTGCCATTGGCATGGGCTTTCAGATAAGCGTTCACGCCGTTGCGAAAAACTTCCGGCCCCACGTAAGACTCCAGCATGCCAAGCACGGCCCCGCCTTTTTGGTAGGTGATGCCGTCAAACATTTCTTTGATCTCGGCAGAGGTCCGCGGATTGCCATGAATGGCCCGCGCCGCGCTCAAAGAATCCTGCCCGATGATGCGTTGCGCGGTGGCCGCTTCATCATCCTCAAGATGCCACTCCGGATGCCACGCGCGAATGGGCTTGCGCTCCATCCATGTGGCAAAGCCTTCATTGAGCCAAATGTCGTCCCACCACGCGGCGGTCACAAGATCGCCAAACCACTGGTGCGCAATCTCATGTGCGACGACGGTGGCGTGTCCCTGCTTGCTGAAGACAGAGGCCGTCTTCTCATCCATGAGCAGCGCAGTATCACGATAAAAAATGGAAGCGGTGTTCTCCATGCCGCCCCACTCGTAGTCGGGGATGGCCAGCATATCGAGCTTTTCAAATGGATACTTAATGCCATACCACTGGTTATAGAAATGGACGGACTGCGCGGCAGCTTCCAGCGCGAACTGGCCATATTGTTTTTTGTCCGGTTCGGCGCAGACGCGGATCGGCGTGCCATCGACCGTGCGCTCCAGACATTGCCAGTCGCCGATTGCCAGCGCGACAAGGTAGGTGGACATCCGGGGCGAAGTTGAAAATGTGATAAGGTGCCGCGTAAAGCCGGGCAGAGGCTCGTCTTTTATGATGCGGCCATTCGAGATGGCCGTATCGCCTTTGTCCGCGATGACGGAGAGATCAAACGTGGCTTTGTAGGCGGGTTCGTCGAAGCCGGGAAACATCATGCGCGCGTACGTGCCTTCAAACTGCGTAACGGCGTATTGCCGCCGCGCCGACTTGCTGAGATAGAGTCCACGTAGACCAGAGGTAAGTTTGCCGGAAAACTTCAGATGCAGGTTGACAGCGCTTTTAGGTACTGGCTCGGCAAAACTGAGCCGCACCATTTCATTCGGCTGGTCATAGGTGACTTGCGCGGGCAGAGTCTTGTTTGCGACGGTAACTTCCGCCACGGAGATTTCCAGTCCCAGCGAATTCAGCACAATCTCACTAGTGGACTGTTGCACCTGCACAGTGATCGTCTCTTCGCCGGAGAACATTTGCTGGCCGATATCAGGATCGAGCGACAGCTTGTAATGGCTGGGGACAACGGTGTTGGGCAATCGTTGCGCCTGTAGGCCGGTCGCTGTAATAGCAAGGAAAAGAAATATGGAGAACGTAAGCCGCGCACGAAAAGAAAAGACAGTCAGCATGATATGACCTCAAGGAAACGGCTATCTTATCAAGTTTGCGGGCTCAAGACTGGCGTGCCATGGCTTTCTGGATTGCCTTGATTGCGTCATCAATCTTTGAGCGCTCTGCGTCGTTGAGCCGCGATAAATGTTTGGCCAGAAATTTTATCCGTCTCTTTCTTCCCTGCCACAGGATCGCGGTTCCCTTTTCCGTGGCCTCAAGCACCACGGCGCGGCGGTCTAGCTGGTTTACGGTACGACGAATCAGTCCTTCAGATTCCAGAGCGTCAACGATGCGGCTCATGGTAGGCGGACGCACCTGCTCGGCCCGCGCCAGTTCATTCAAGGACATTGCTCCGCCAAAGACGAGAACTGACAGCGCTGACAGGCGCGCAGGCGCGAGCCCTGTGGATGCATCCTGAACCCGGGCCTGGCGCAGCAAGTGGATGGCAGTGCTGTGCAGCCGGTCCGCCAGTTCTTCAATTTTCGATAATTTGGCCATCTATTAGCTCTGCTAACTATTTGCTTGACACGCCGCCGCACAACGAAGTTTAATTAGCCTTGCTAACTATATCAGATGGTACAGGGAGGCTGTTTATGGCAGACGCAGTGCAACTTTCGAGGATTGCGGCAATCATGCTGGGGGTGCGCGACCTTCCGGCGGCGATCTCATTTTATAAAGACAAGCTGGGCCTCAAGGTGATCATGCAGGAATCTGCGCTGGCGCTGCTGCAATGCGGGAACGTCATGCTGGGTCTGAGCCCGCGGCACATGAATGCCATCCCGCTGGCCGAAGCAGTGGAAGTTTCTTTTGGCGTGGACGATCTTCGCGCCACACACAAAGCGTTAGTAGAAAAAGGCGTGGTGTTTCTGAGCGAGCCGCGCGCCGTCACGCCTACCGATTGGGCAGTCCACTTCAGGGACGTGGACGGACATTTACTGTCATTGTTCGGGCCGGAAGGTAAAGCTTAATTTTGAGTTTCGCGATCTTTAAGATTAGCGATGCAGGAATTTGCGGCGAACATCCGGCCAGAATTCATGCGCCAGATTCATGCCGGCATCGCGCAGGAGAGTGAAACTAACACTCGCTGCAACGGGGTGCATGCCCTGGCGCTCCCCGGGCACATAAAGATCGGCTACCGCACGAGAAGCCGCGATGCTAAGGATGCGCGAGGAATTAAAAGTCTGCCCACCACTATCTGTACGCGTGATCAGAACGCGGCTCATGGCATAAAGCGCGCGCTGGAAGAACGGCAGATCAGGATTGCGAAAATATCTGGGGTCCTGCTTGAGCACCGTAGGAAAAAGAAAACGCTGAAAGAAAACGTCCGTTTCATTGGTGGCCAGGTTGACGCCGTAAGCTTGGCCCGCGCCGCGGAAACCAGTCTCATATTCGCGGTTCAGATGCTTGCCCTTGGCGCGGTCGGCGGCTTCGTCAATGGCAGCGTTGGCGAATGTGCGCGGGGAATAAGTGCTGTGTAAAAAGACGTCGAACTTTTGCCGTGCGGTAAGCGGCTTCCATTCATTCAGAGAAGGATATGGTTTCCCGTCGATGGCGCGGTTGACCTGCTGCTTCACCATGTATTTCATCTGCTGAACCCGGGTAGGCGGTGGCAGCAATGGCGCTTCTGCCAGGGCCATGACGCTCGCGGCTTCTGTGGCGTCTACACGTGGGGTCTCTGCGGAACCCAGAGCACCAGTGAAGAGCAGCACGAGAATGAGATGGATGAAGCGCATCGTTTCAATGTGACGAATCGTCGAAATTCCAACAAAGTCAAAAGTGGAAGCTTACTTCTCGACGTGTACCCCGGGAACGTCGACTTCAGGGAGTAAACCTTCTTACACAGTTAGAACTAAGGCTCGGCGTCAGGGTTGCAGAACCTAAGAAAAAATGCAGCTCTGGAAAGGTTTTTTGAATCACGGCAGCAGCTTTGGCCTGGAACTCCCAGCTATACTTCCCTTCAGATGAGCGCATTCCTTTCACGGTGACCCTGTTGGGTCAGCATGAATCAGGCTGAAAGAAAGTTCGCACTCTCAGTTTTGGTTCCAGGTGGGCACGGCCTTTCCGCGGACTGGATGTACCCTTTAGCGCTAAGAAAAACGTAGCGACATCGCTATGTTGAAGTCAATCGGCGGCGCGGCCGTTCGCCGATCGAAAGAGAAGGATCAAGTCTGTTTTTGCAGGACTACGTGCATCGCCTGCTCGGTGGAAACCTGTTGCGTGCATGCGTAGCCGAGCGCCGCCAGGTCGATGCCGGCAAATAAGTTCTCGCCGGAGCCCATCAGAATCGGACGAAACGCGAGATGCAGTTCATCGATGAGCTTAGCGCGAAGGTACTGCTGAATCGTCGCGACTCCGCCGACGATCCGTACATCTTTCTGCTTTGCAGCATCCTTGGCGCGTTGCAGGGCGGAGTGGATTCCATCGGTGACAAAGTGGAACGTTGTTCCGCCTTTCATCTCAAGTGGCATCCTTGGATGGTGTGTCAGTACGAATGTAGCTACGTGATAAGGAGGCTCTTCACCCCACCACCCTTTCCATTGCTCGTCCGGCCAGGGACCGCGCACCGGTCCAAACATGTTCCGTCCCAGTATCCACGCGCCCACGTTCTCCATGGCTCGCCTCGCCCACTCATCATCCACGCCAGCTGAGCCACCTTCCAGCCCCTGCATCTGCCTGAATGTGCGTGTAGGGAAGAACCACTGGAATAACTCAGGGCCGCGGATTCCAAGTGGATTCTCAAGACTCTGAGAGGTACCGGCGGCGTAACCATCAAGCGATACAGCAAACGCGCTGACCCGAACTTTTGACATGCTTTCACTATAAGTGTGGGCAGTACAGGCGTCAAAATCGAGATGCGTCCATCAGAACAGGTTCTTTCGCTGGAGTAGAATCCGATGGATAGAATCCGAGAAACTACTCACAAAAGAAAAAACGGCCGAAAGCTTCTCGGCCGCTGAGTTCCTTGGATTTGTATCGTTACCGCGCTGCCGGTGCTGCTGCGTTGGCTACTGAAGTCGCTGCTGCTTCCGCCAATATACGATGGTGAATCGTAAACAGCGCAAGCTCCAACCGGTCAGAGACGCCAATCTTGTCATAGACGTTGCGCAGGTAATTCTTGATCACCTGCTCGGTCGTTCCAAGTTGCGTGGCGATTTCCTTGTTCTTGTATCCCTGCACGATCAGCGCAACAATCTTCAGCTCTTTCGCTGTCAGCCGGTCGCGGACGCGCGCGCCCACCAGGTCATTCTCCGCAGTCTCTTTGCTTTCCTGCGTGTCCTGCACCCAGGTTTCGCCTTTGCTGACCTTGCGCACGCACTGCACCAGTGATTCGCCGCTCACGTTGCGGTAAATCACGCCGTGGACGCCGTTGGTCAGGTAATGGCGAGAGTCCTGCCCGGTTTCGGCAATGGCCACCAGCTTGGTCTTGAACTTTCTTGCCATCTCCACCACGGTGGGCAGGCTGGGATGAGTATCAACGCCAAAGATCATGACTGTTGCATGAAACTTTTCCAGCGCCATCATCATTTTTTCAGTGTTTTCCGCCTGCGCCACAATGCGCAGATCGTCTTCCACGGCCAGTACCTTGGCCGCGCCGGTGCGGAAGATTGCCTGGTTGTCAGCCAAAATGATCTTCAGCATTACTTGGCCCCTTTGCTCTTGCGGATAAATTTGTATTGGTCAATCACGCAAGCAACGCCGCTTTTGGATTTCTTTTTCTTGGTGGAATTTGAATTCGCGCCGGCCGCGGCAGCCGCGCTCGCGTCCTTGCGCACCACGCGCCCGGTGCAGTGGACTTCCACGTCTCCGGGGGTTCCCAGCACATTGGCCGGCAAGGTTATGTCAAATTCAATGTTGGAGCCGATGGCAAGGTCCAGATCGGCCATAATATATACGCCTGCGGCGCTCATGTTTCCGGTGGTGGCGCCTTCGTCGCCGCCTTTGCCGTGGATCTTGATCGGCAGTTCCAGCGGAAACCGTTTCCCTGTTCTAGCCTCTTCTGACATTCACTACACTCCTCAGCAAACGCCCCTGCCTGGGGAAAAGGGCATTTTTAAACGATGGAAAGTCGATGAATGAGGGTTATACCACGAAAAAGCCAAGCAGAGTAGATGGTCTTTCAACTTAGATGGCCAGAAAAGCCAATAAAGACGCTATAAAGTAAACGGGCTGCCGGAAGGGATCATACCGGCCGCCATTCGAATTCAGCAAAAAACCTTACCGCTCCTTGGGACGAGGCAAGCGGGCGGTTAGAACCTAGTCGCGGGTAAAAATGCCGGTTACGCTATAG
>DATBVH010000463.1:0-8946 GCA_036515395.1 Candidatus Angelobacter sp. | reverse complement strand
ACAAACAAAAACTACCTAATAATGGCATTGTTCAGGAGCTTAATATGGTTTCACGCCTACTGCAATGACTCAATTAGGCAGAGGCCTCAAGATTGAGCGCCGATTTCACTAAGGCTATTAAGTCCTCTGGATCACACGGCTTAACCCTAAAAATGACGCTTAATCCGGCATATTCGGCATCGGCGTCCGGGAGGCCGCTGATCACGATTACCGGGACTTCCTTGTTGAAAGCTCGTAATTGCCGGACAAACTCCGTTCCGTCCATATCCGGCATCAGGTGGTCAGTAATAACCACGCCGATTTTTGCCAGACCGGGCTCACTGCGCAGAAATGCCAGGGCGCTTTGTCCCTTGGTGGCGACATGGCTTTCAATCTCAGCTTTGCGCAGCACCAACTCACGCACCGTGAGCTGTGCAATATTGTCGTCCAACAGAAGGGCCTGTTTCATGTGGGCTATGCGCTTTTGTCCCTTCGGTATTTGGCCAGGACTTCAGCTTCAGCCCGGGCCCAATCCTCATAGTGAAAGCCTTCCAGACGTCCCCGCTGCTCAAAAAGCTCATAGGCGCGGATGCGGATCTCTTCCTGTATCATCTGGTCCCCTGTGGGCTTGTGGTCGGCGGACGGGAATGTACGATTACTGTTTTCCGCAACATTTGTGACCGGCGAAATGGGGGTCACTGTGGATTTTGGCTGTTCTGCTCCTTGTTTTGCGGACGTGGTCTTGCGAGGTCTATTTGACGATTTTGTTGCCATGCTTGTCTCTTGCTCCCTAAGCTCTGGAAATGTCGATCTACAACGAGAGTGGCGTTGCGTTAATTATAGAAGAATCTCCGGCGGCTTGTGGGCGAACACGAACAAAAATTGAGGATAACGTGGCTGATTCGAGAGCCAGTATTAAGTCATTTTGTGTGACTCTGGTTTTGGGTGGCGGCTGGATTCGGGCACAAGCTTACTGCGGATTAACGCGGATCAGGAAAAGAGCAGGAAAAAAAACCTACCACTGAGGCACTGAGACACGGAGAAACCCGGAACTCCTTACCGCTGATACACACTGATGACACTGATCTGCAGAGAACGCAGTGTGTCCCAGGAGTGGGTAGAGGGCGCAGCGATTTTCAATCTTCAATCCTTTTTCAATCTTCAAATCATGGAAGTTAGGCGGAGAGCTTTAGAGAGGGAGAGAAATTTCGAAAACTTTGATTTCAATTCTCAAGTATTTTCAGATCGGCCGATTGCTCTGCGACCTTAGAGCTTTTGTTATACTGCATAAGCCCCCGAACAACAGAGTGGCGCTATCGTCTAGGGGTTAGGACGTGAGATTCTCAATCTTAAAACCCGGGTTCGATTCCCGGTAGCGCTACCAAATCCCTTTTTTTGAGCTCGATTTAGTGTATTCACCGGGCAGTCTTCAACGCCAGTGTTGCGGCGTATACCGCGACGGCGATAAGGATGCCGCTGAGCACGTGTCCCAGAAAGGCGATCGAAACTGCAAGAATTTTTGATCCGCGTTTGGTGGGTCGTATATCTCCGTATCCGACCGTAGTTGCGGTGATGAAGGACCAATAAAAACTATCGAACCGTGACCAGCCTTCCTTTATTCCCACAGCTTGTCCCAATAGCGTTATGAGTGCCGCAAGGCTCAACAAAAGCGGAAACGCCAAAGAGAGACCAAGCCAGAATTGCTTCAGGAACGTGAGGGTCAGACCATTGAACATGAAGCAATTCCCCTTCGTTAGCCGCCAATCAGAATCGTGCCGAAACCCTATCTTCGAGACCTGCCAATTATTATTGGTTCCAGCAGCCAGGCTGTAACCTGTTAAAGGATGTCAGGCCAGCGGAGTTCTACATCTATCCCCACCCTGGATTTCTGAATTTCAGGCCAACGTTTCCTGGTCGATTGCTTATTAGTTTGGGCCTTCTAAAAACGACGGCACCCACCTTTTTATTTCCGTGTTGGAGTTGGGCTACTGATCCTCTGGGACGCTGTGTGCCAATCGTCATTGGCGGGGCGTCCAGTACCAAGCGCAGATTGAAAAGCCAAAATCTCTGCGCGAACTTCCGATTTTCCTGACTGTGGATTTTGATCCTGCAAACCTGCAGCGATTACTGAAAGTAATTGTTATTTTGGTTCCGCTAACAATTCTTGACAATTTCTAAGGTGTTTGTTGGCTAGTTTGGATTAATAGGTTGCATTTAATCTCAATGAAAGTTTCTCCAGAATCTGTAAGTTGCCAGGTATTGCCCCGGGTTAAATCGAGTTTCAGGTGAGGGAAAGCAGGAAATGCCTGCAAAACATTTTTTCTTTGCATTCGTGTGTTTCGTGTACGGGTGTTCAGCACAGCTGTGCGCCCAGTCAAGCTCTGCGAACAACACATCAAAAGTAACAACCAATGCGATTCTCCAGTCGCCTACAGCTAATGCAGATTCTTCCGCCAATCCGCGAGTGATTCGATACGACGGCATTTTGAAGGGGCAGCCATCATCGACTGCCGTCGCTCTAGTTTTTTCTATTTATGGCAGTGGTGATTCAACAAACCCGCTTTGGCAAGAGACTCAAAATATCCAGCCGGATCAAGGGGGCCGCTACACCGTATTTTTAGGCTCCTCGGGTCTAAGCGGGTTGCCGCCTTTCGTGGTGGCCGCGACAGAACCGCAATGGCTTGGCGTGCAGGTTAATGGCGAAGGCAATGAGCAAAGAGCGCCTTTAGGTAAGGCATTTTATGTTGGCAAGGCGCTCAATAGCACCGTGCCAACTGCTGCTAAATCGAGTGGCGGCTCGAATCTTTTGCTGGTTCAAAAAGAGAGTACTCCCCAGCAACCTGGTCCGTTAGGATTGGCAATGGGAACCGCGTTCCCATTTTCACTGCCTCTCTTGCCACGTGATTCCGGCTCGGTATCACCAGGCCCGGTCTCGATCACGTCGCACGATATTGCCGCAAACAATGCCACGGAGGCGTTCACAATAGAACAGGACGGTTCCGGAATCGGAGCGCACATTATTGCCCAGACAAACACCGCGCTTCTTGCGGAAACAACATCGACCAGCACAGCACAAAACACAGTAATGTCAATTAACCGCGCTCCTGAAGGAACGGCGATACGTGCGGAATCACAGGCTGGTACCGGGTCTGGAAGCGGAGTATGGGGGGTGTCCGCGGGCGATCACGGGACCGGAGTGGTGGGAGAAGCTACGCAAAGTACAGGTACAACATATGGTGTACAGGGCATTTCTGCCAGCGATGGCGGAGTCGGCATTCTTGGCGTAACCCGTTCAGTGAACGGAGCAACCACGGGTGTTCGCGGTGAAAGCAACAGCCCTGATGGTACAGCGGGTGTCTTTGATGCCCTTGGTGGAGGGAGCATTCTTAGCGGCAGAAGCGCAGGTGTGGAGAAATTCCGCGTGGATGCGCAAGGCGACGTCGCCGCAACTGCGTTCAGCGGAGATGGGTCAAAGCTGACGAATGTGAATGCAACTTTGCTTGGCGGCCTTTCTGCTTCTGATTTGCTGAAGTCAATTGTTTTCAATGGAGATGGATCGCAACTTGCGAACGTGAACGCCAGCACACTTGAAGGCCTGCATGCGTCAGACTTTGCACGTGTCGGGCTACCTCAGAATGTGAATGGCCTGGAAACTTTAACCAGCAAGCAATTGGCCCTCAACGCTGATTCGCAAGCCGCTATTCAATTCGGAGCAGCAACCGTCGCAAGAGAGGACCAGGACATAGGACATAATTCCGCGTTTTTCCAAGCCGGTTCTCAGATGCATTTTCGTCTCACCAGGGCATATTGCGATAAAACCAGCACCAGCCAGCAATCGCCTTCAGACCAACAGAATTTCTTTTGTGTGCCGGACGCTGTGACGATTGACGATACACACCCAGCATCTACAACGCGGAGTAAGGATTTCATCATCGCGCCCTACAAATATGGTCTCGCCATGTCCTATCCTGGCGTTGTGGAGGTTGCCAGCGCGGAGTTTTCCGTCCATGCACAAGTTGGTTCCGAAATAGGAGCCCACCTATGGGTAGGTGACGAGCACGACCTTGGAGGAATCTTGACCATAGCTCATGACGCCCAGAGCAGCGATGGCACGATCGATCGATCCCAGAGTTTCGTCTCGTTGACATCGCAGACTTTCGTTGGCGGCAGCCATGGCGACATGCTGTTTACGGTACGCGATCCGCTGGACAATTTCCGGTTCCAGTTTGGGCCGCGCAATGCCGCTGACGCGCCAGGAACTTACCAACAGTTCACCAAGGCGAGAATCGACAGCTCAGGAAAAGGATTTTTTGATGGCGGGACTCAGACTGGAGGAGCAGATTTTGCGGAGTCCGTCAGTGTTGGCGGTGCGAAAGACAATTATGAGCCCGGCGATGTGCTGGTAATAGACACGAACTCTGACCGCCAATTCACCCTGGCTAAAACGCCTTACTCAACCCTTGTAGCCGGGATATATTCAACCAAACCCGGTGTAACGGCGACTCCGCATACATCAGAAGATCCAAGGCTTGCCGCTGAAGTACCCGTGGCAATTGTTGGCATTGTGCCATGCAAAGTCACGAATGAAAATGGACCGATCGCTCGCGGTGATCTGCTCGTAACATCGTCTACGCCGGGATACGCCATGCGTGGCTCTGACCGGACGATGCTTTCTGGTGCTGTCATCGGCAAAGCTTTGCAGCCGTTATCCGGAGCAAAGGGCAAGATTGAAGTGCTGGTGACTTTGAGGTAATACCGCGCCGAACTGGTTTGCTGACTGTCGTTAATCACTGTTGCTGGCGCTTCCGACCGGCCAATGATTCTCCTGCTGCAATCTTCACATATACTCTTTAAACACGGTGGCCAAGAAAACCATCATTCATATTTGCGCGCTGGGGCTGCTGCTGTTTGCCTCGGTCGGCGCAATGTGCCAATCGTCATCTACGGCGCAGTACAAAGCGCAGATTGACAAAGCTAAAGCTCTGCGCGATGCCGGCTCCTCAGACGAAGCGAAGAAAATCTATGAATCGGTGTTGCCGCCATTGCGGTCGCAGTCAGCGAGCCCGGAACTGGTTGATACGCTCAATAACCTGAGCGACATTGCAACCATGGGCGGCGAGTACTCCCGCGCTTTGGAACTTTCCCGCGAGAGCGCTGCTGCCTGCCAGAAGATGCAGGACAAAAACTGCGAAGCGCAGGCCCACGACGATGTCGGCATTGCTTTGTTAAACGCTGGCAATTATTCGGAGGCCGCAGCCGAACTCGATCTGGGATTGAAACTCACGGCGGAAACCGGGAACGCGCAAACGGCCGTGCAGGTGCTCAACAACCTCGGCATCGTTTATTACTACCAGGCAAAATATTCTGAGGCCCTGCGCAGTTACGAATCCGCGCTGCGCTATGTCGAAAAATCGAGCGCCGAACCATGGAGCGCGACGTGGCGGCAACTCACGCTGCTAAACCTGGGCACGCTTTATCAAAAGCTCGGCAACGATCAGCGCGCCATCAAGATTTATAACGATATTCTGGCCCATCCGGAACAGGCCACGCCGCGCGATCTGGGCCATCTGAACGCGAACATGGGCGCAGCTTACCGCCGACTAGGCGATGCGAAACAGGCACTTCAGTTCTACGGCTATGCGGACGAGTACTACGCGAAAGAGAAAGATGTCGATGGCGAACTGGGCGTGATCAAGAACAGCGGCATTGTTCTGGCGCTGGATCTTGGTAGATTGCCGGACGCGCTGAAGACGTTTGACCGCGTTCACACTTTGGCCGTGCAAACCAAAAGCCAGCGTGAAGCCATGCAGGCGCTGCTGTATCGTGGAGAGACTCTGTACAGCATGAATAAACTGCCGGAAGCAGAGAAGGAATTTACTGCTGCGCTGGCGGAAGCAGACAAGCTCGGCACGGTGGAAGAGCAGTGGAAAGCGGTGAACGCGCTGGGCAAAATCGCCTTGAAGAATGGACAGCGCGATGCGGCGGAAGCGAAATTCCGTGATGCTATCCAGCGGATTGAAAGTTTGCGGTCTCAATTGCAGATTACGCGGTTGAAAGCGGATTTTCTGGCTGATAAGCGTGATGTTTATGATGCATTGATCAAGCTTCTGCTGGAACGCAACGACGCTGCGGGCGCGTTTGAGTTCATGGAGCGCAGTCGCGCACGCGTTTTTCAGGACCGATTTTTTGGCGCAAAGCTTTCGCCTGACGCTCTCACGCTGCGCTCGATCCAGGCGCGACTTGATCCGCAGACCGCACTGGTCGAATTCTGGGCCGGAGCGGAAGGCATAGCTGCTGTCTGGGTAACGCGCGACGCGGCCGGCATTTCTCAAAGATATTTTTCCGCCGCTGAAATGGATGCGCTTCAGCATTTCATCACCGAACTTCCTGACAACCTCAGCAGCACCTGGCAAAAAGATTTTCAAAAAATCAGCAGCATGCTGCCCAAAGATATCGCGCCGTTCGCGGAGGATCGATACTCGCATGTACTGATCGTGCCTGATGGTTTTCTCAGCCTGCTTCCGATAGAACTGTTGCCCACTGCTTCCGGGCAGCCGCTGCTGGAAAGCCGCGACGTTACATACATGCCCAGCGCGGTACTGCTGTTGCGCGGCGCAATGCAAAATGCTGCTTCGACTAGCACTAGCACCCGCACTCGCTGGCCGTGGCAGCAACAGCTCGTCGGGTTTGGTGATCCAGCGGTCATCGGCGGCGGTGAAAGCTCTCTCACCAGCGCACAGCGAGGAGAGATTACCGGATCGCTGCCTGCATCCGGCGAAGAAATTCGCGGCATCGCCCGTTTAAGTGCAGGTCGAACAAAACTTTTTCTTGGCCCTGACGACCGCAAGCAGATCTTCTTTCAGTTCGCTCATTCTGGCGCTGCGCTGCTGCATGTAAGCACGCACGCTGTCGCGGACATGGACGACCCTGAACGCTCACGCCTGCTTTTCTCGCCTGACGAGCCGGGCCAGCCGAATAATTATTTATTTCTCAAAGAGCTTTATGATCTCGATCTTCGCGGCACCAGCCTGGCTACGCTTTCCGCTTGCGACACTGAGCGCGGACGCCTTGTGCCCGGCGAAGGCATTCAGGCCTTCAGCCGTGCGCTGCTGGCTGCCGGATCGCGTTCCGCGCTGACCACGTTGTGGCGCGTTCCGGATGAGCCGACGTCACAATTCATGCAGCACTTTTATTTCTATCTGCTCAAAAAGCATCAATCGAAAGCAGAAGCGTTGCGCCTGACCAAGCTGGATTTTCTGCATTCTGGGACCGAGCTTAGCCATCCCAAATACTGGGCTGCTTTTGTCCTCAATGGGGATGGCGCAGAACCTGTTCCGCGATTCATTCCCTGGCAAGTTCTGGCAATTCCCATCCCGATCATTGTTCTTGCCGTGTTCGTCTATCTGCGTGTGCGGCGGAAGAAAAAACTCGCTGCTCGAACCGCGTGAGCATCGCAGATTGCAAACTTACTCCGCAACCTAACTTAGCTATTTGATCTTGAATTGCTCGCTGCTTGAACTTGCGATCTCTGTTCCAGCCGCGTCCTTTGCCGTGACTTTCCACTTGAGCGGTTTGCCGGGAAGCATCTTCGCGCGCATCTCCGGCGCCATCGGCAGAACATTTTGCGCCGAATTCGCGCTCGCCAGCGTGATTCCCGCAACGTCTTGCAGTTCCACTGTGTAGCTGCTGGCGCCTTGGACAGCTTCCCAGCGGAATTCAGTTGGTGCGCTGGTCTGGTCTGCAATCGGGCTCACAAGGTGGATCGATCCGCTACGGAAAGTTCCGCTTCCTAAACCGGGATTGATCCTGCCCGGACCATCTGAATTTCCGTGGTAAAGAGAGAATCCAAAGATCAGCACTGCAGCCAGCGCGGCTGCTCCGGCCATATAAGGCACGCGGAACATCGTGCGCCAGAAGGGAACTGCGGCAACCTTCTGCTTGGCCGCAGGAGCATTCTGCTGGCGCTCCAACTGGGCGGCTATCCAGGCCACGGCTGCGCCTTCATCGGCGGAAGGAGTGGACTGCTCAAAATTCTTCAGCATGGCCAATTCTGTCTGGCAGTGCGCGCAGCCGGACAGATGCGCTGCCGCTTTCGCGTCGCCAGCCTTGTTGTCCAGCATGCGCTCCAGCGTTTCCAGCGATAGGCAATCTTTAGTGGCGGCTGCTGCTTCCTGCCATATCTTTGCGGTTTGTGTATTGTCGGCCATGACAAATCTCCTCAGGGGTACGGTTCCTTTATGCTCGTGCCTGCCAGCGTTTTGCTGCTTTATCCAGTTTTCTTTTGGCGCTTACCAGAAAAGCTTTCGCTCCGCTGGCATTGGTCAGGTTGAGCATGCGCGTAATCACGTCCAGCGGAAGCTCTTCCCCAAAGTGCATGGTAAAAACGGCTTTCTCGGTTTCTTCCAACGTTTCATTAATTAGCTGCCGGGCAATCTCGCCCTGTTGCTTCCGCTCCACTTGTGCCAGCGGGCTGTCTTTCACGTCGGGCAGCGTGTCCATTACCAATTCGTCAGAGTCAGTTTGCGGGGCGCTCGCGCGGGACCTGACTGCATTAAGACAATGATTGCGGGTAATGGAATAGAGCCAGGTAGAAAACTTGGACTCGCCTTTAAAGTAAGAAAGGTTCTGGTAGGCCTTTACGCAGATTTCCTGGGCCAGATCGGCCGCCGACTCACGGTCTCCCGTGACCGACAAACACCAGCGCGCCACCTTTACATGGTGACGGCGAAACAGCTCATTCAGGTACTGCTCGGCTTGCGCCTGACCGGCTTCCGCGCGGTACCGGGCAATCAGCGCCTCGTCCGTAAGGTCCTGCCAGCCCATTTCCGGGATTATAGCAACTGCTTTGTCTCTGGCCGCTTCCGCTGCCGCCGGATACATTGAAGCCACAGATGTCGATTGCGCTGCCACAGGTGTCCTTTCCCTTACATGAACTTAGACAACGGTGAGTAGCTGGATGGAACAGAA
>DATBVH010000462.1:0-11408 GCA_036515395.1 Candidatus Angelobacter sp. | reverse complement strand
CTGCCCAGCAGTGACGCGGGTAAAATACGCGGTCGAGCCGGTCAGAATTGGTACGGCCTTGAACCCGTCGGATGCTAGTCCATCATCCTGGGCGTGGACGGTAAGCGAAATTACGATAAAGAGACCGAGAAGACCCGCTTGCGCGACTTTCCTGGGCCATCTAACAAAACTGCACATGATCGTTCTTCTTTCCTTGAATGCAGCCAAAACGTATCCCGGAATGGTCTCTTTATATCGGTAGTTGTGCTACAGGGACAACGGTACTGAGGTAACCAGTGCCTCATTTCCAAACTGGAGTTCATTTTGTTAGGCGCTGAACTTGGGGTCTGAACGGCGTATTTGCCCATGCCGCGAAGGAAATAGGCGGATCTTTAAGCAAGCGGATTTTGGTGATCGATAGTGATCCAACTCGCCCGTCTTATAGTCCGCCCACAATGAGGGAGGCCGTAACAGGCCTGGCTCAGTGATATTCTCAGAACTGTCATGTCCTCTCCAGCAAAATACTCTGCCAGCGAACTGCATCTGCTTGATCTCTCTGAAGCCAGCCGGGCGGTGCAAAAGAAAGAAGTTTCTCCTGTCGAGCTTACCCAGGCATGCCTTGCTCGCATTGAAAAGCTCAATCCTGGGCTAAACGCTTTTATTACGGTAACGGGCACGGCTGCTCTGGAAGATGCACACAAAGCTGAAGCTGAGATCGCACGAGGAGAATGGAAAGGCCCGCTGCATGGAATTCCGCTGGCGGTAAAGGACCTGATTGAAACTGCCGGAGTGAAAACCACAGCCGCTAGCGCTGTGCTAAAGGATAACGTCCCAACCTCTGACGCAGAAGTAATTCGACGGTTGAAATTGGCTGGCGCGATCTTGCTCGGCAAACTCAACCTGCATGAATTTGCTTATGGAGGTAGCGGCATCATCGGCCACTTTGGACCTGCGCGCAATCCCTGGAACACCGCGCACGTTACCGGCGGATCATCTTCAGGCTCCGCTGCGGCAGTGGCAGCGTGCCTATGCTATGGAGCTATTGGAACGGATACAGCGGGCTCTATCCGTTTGCCTGCGGCTTGTTGCGGAATCACCGGACTAAAACCGACGTACGGATTGGTGAGCGCGCGCGGCGTGATTCCTCTTTCATGGTCTCTCGACCACGTGGGCCCCATGGCGCGTACAGCCGCCGATGCCGCGCTCATGCTGCAGGCAATCGCCGCGTACGCTCCACAGGATATTGGAAGCCAGAAATTTGCTCCCGTATACTATCCCTCGGCGATTGAAGAAAGCACCGCGGCTCTGCGTCTCGGCGTCACACGCGATTACTGGAATGAAGTCGATGAAGAAATTAAGAATGCTGTCGATTCTGCTGTGAGCGGGCTTGGCAAGATTTCATCCGGCGTGCAAGAAATTAATCTCTCCACTGATACTGATCGCACTTTGGTCCGATGCGAAGCCTATGCGTACCATCAAAAATATTTGTCCGCAAACGAAAAAGGCTACAATCCGGAAACGCTGAGACGCATCCGCAGCGGGGCCGATGTAACCGCTCCGCAGTACATCCAGGCTCAGCGTGAATTGTTGCAGCAACGCCGCCAAATTTTGGAGCTGTTTGAACGCGTCGATCTGATCCTTACGCCCACAACGCCCATACTGGCGCCAACCTTCAGCGACCTTCAGGCCGCGCCTGACCAGCTCCGCAATAAGGAGATGATCATGTTGCGGAACACCCGCCCTTTCAACGTCTACGGACTTCCATCCATCTCGCTGAACTGCGGTTTCTCAAAATCCGGTTTGCCAATTGGGCTGCAAATCATCGGAACGCCCGGAGCCGAAGGCTCAGTGCTGGCCCTGGCGCACGCCTTCCAAAAGCAAACTGATTGGCACACGCAGAAACCCGCTCTCAATAATGATTAAGTCGCAATCGCGTTCAGCACGCCATGTTTGACCGTGTGTAAACGCGCTGATATATTGGATTTGCGGGGTGGAGCAGCCTGGTAGCTCGTTGGGCTCATAACCCAAAGGTCGGTGGTTCAAATCCACCCCCCGCAACCAACCTTTTTCAATCACTTCGATTCATCGCATGTTTGTACGCTCTTTTGCAACGAGCGGCCTTTTCCTCAAAATTTGCTGGCAGTTCGACAGCTCCATCAAATTGAGTGCAAAACAGTTTCTAAATCATTTTGCCAGTGAACTTGGGATCGTACGAAGATCAATCAAGGGAGGATCTCCCATTCTCCAGACAGGCGCTCCGCCACAATTACTTTTTGCGGCAGGAATCGAGCAATTGGTGGCACTCCACTTTTGGATTTATTTTTCACCCTCGCTCTCAGGACAAAGCGGGACTGCCATCTCCTTTTTTCAGCGCGTCTGCAAAAATGACAACCGTCTCCGCAAGTGCAAAGCAACCTCATTCAAGCTAATGCACGATTGGTTATAAAATTCTCATGAAATCCGTTCTAGTACTAAAGGTCATTGTCTCCTTCCAAGCCTTTGATTTTCATAGATAATCGCCCATCGCTGATCTCATCCTGTACTTTTTGTCTAGGTATTGCCTCGTCTTTTCGACCGTTGTTCCTCATTAGGCTTCTCAATAATATGAGCCCTCGTTCGTCAGTCATGCTGGTTTTACCGTTCCATTTTGGGCCTAGGAGGCGCACCCGTGGTGCTCCAGAATCAGTGGTTTGCGTTACAAGTGAGAGCTCGAACTGAGCAACAGGTAGCAATGATGTTGAGGGCAAAAGGCTATGAGGAATTTTTACCTACTTGCAGCGTAAGGAAAAAACGCATTTCTTATGAAGCGCCGCTTTTTCCCGGATATGTATTCTGTAGAGTTAATGCAAATGTCTACGGGTTAATCGTTACTACTCCAGGCGTTATTCGTATTGTTGAATTTGGCGGAAAACCGGCACCCATTGATCCGGAAGAAATCCATTCAATCCAGGTCCTTACCAATTCCGGATCGCCGCTTTGCGTATGGAAAGGTTTGACTGTAGGAGACAAGGTTCGCGTCGAGGAAGGTCCGTTGCAGGGTGTGGTAGGAACACTCACTTCCTTCCTACCCAAACAGCGCCTGCTTGTTTCGATCAGCATGATGATGAGGACTGTTGTGGCGGAGGTTGACCCAGAATGGGTTAAGGCAGTCAGTCCCAGAATGCAACGAAAGGCTCCGGTTGAATATTATCCGCAAGCGCTTCGGCATACTGCATAGCGTTTCGATGGTTTTGACGCAGGCCAGCAGTGCCGATATGTGTCTGCCACCGGACTAACACACTGGCTTGTTCATTGTTTTCAGGCTGCAAGAATAATTGAGGCGCTATGATGCGTGGCGCCCTTTGGCCTTCTCCAATGATGCCGCGACATCCACACCGGTGTCGCTGACTATCTGCCCCTCATCCAACTTGATAATGCGATCGGCCGCGCTATAGTAACGATCATCATGACTGATCACAAGTATTGTTTTACCTTTGGCCTTCAGCTCTGGGAGCAGGTGCATGTAGAAGATGTTCTTGAAATACGGGTCCTGGTCAGCGGCCCATTCGTCAAACACGTAGATGGGACGGTCTTCCAGGTACGCAGTTAAAAGCCCCAGACGTTTTCGCTGGCCCTGTGATAGCTCCGTAGTGGAAAGCTTTCCATCTGTAACACTGACTTTATGAGCGAGTTTCAACTGCTCAAGATATAGTTGTGCCTGGCCTTCAATCTCTGGGCCCGCTAAACCCAATAATTGCTCGAAGAGAAAGAAATCAGCAAAGACGACCGAGAAATGCTGCCGGTACCATTCCACCGTTTCATCATTGATCTGCCGGCCACCCAGATAAATGTGTCCTAGCTCGGGCAGATAAAGCCCTGTTATCAGCTTGATCAACGTCGTTTTGCCGCTGCCATTGCCTCCGGTGATAAAAACCAATTCTCCCGGCCTAAAGGTGAGGTCAATAGGTCCGAGCACGAAAGTTTGGGATTCACTTTCTACATTGTACGAATGGGTAACTGCTCTGAGTTCCAACGTGTTCCACTGGGAATTCGGCATGCCGGCAACAGAAGATATCTCCGCTTTTGTGCTAGCCAGAGTAAGCCCCAACTCGTTCAGCGCTTGCAAGGCCACGCCGGCGCGCCCCAATTGCGGAAGGCTGTTCATAATGACCTGGAGTGGTGTCATCAAGTAGAGAAGCGCCAGCGTATATCCCGTCAAAGTGGGTCCGCTGATGTGGCCCATATTGGGAAGAAGAAAAAGACAGAGCCCTATCACTATAAATACCAGGATCTGTCCCCAGCTTGCGGCCCCTGAATACATGCGCAATGCTGATATATTGTTCCGCTTCAAAGAGACAGCAGTCAGGTCGAGGCCATCCCTCACAAATGCTTCTCGGCGACCTTGGTGAATCTTTAGTTCCTTGATCCCGTGCGTAAGCGCACGCAAGTGCCCCAGCAAAGTCTCGGTATCTTTTCTTGCTGCGCTGAACATCTTATGGACTTTGATGATTGGGAGTTGATATGAAATTATTCCAATGGCCATAAAAAAGATCACGATGCCAAAAAGGGACCAGGACAACATTCCCATATAGATGAGGCAGCCAAGTACCAGCGCAGTATTTACACAAAGCACCGGTATGGCATTCAATGCAATGATAATGGTGGGTATATCGTCGGTCAAAGTGGTTAGGACACGGGCCGGACCGAGCATCTCCAGATTGCGTAGCGGGGTAGAAAGCACTTGCCGGCACAATTTCATGCGCAAATGATACATTGCATCCTGTCCCAGCTTGGTCAAGAGCAGTTCTGAAGAAAAGCGGGAAAACGGTAGCAACACGCACAAGCCTGCAAAACTCCATATAAGCACGGCGGTGGGATGTCCAGCTTTCAATGCGCTATTAATGGCCGCAAGTAACGCAGCATTACAAATGCCGCTAAAAACTCCAGCTATTACGCTCAAGAACACTGCTTTTCGGGAATGCTGCAGAAAAAAAGAAATAATTTTCATTGAACCCTGTTTTTCTTTTCAATCTCAAACTTTTTAGATTGTTCTGCTACGTTTCACTCGCCTGGAGCGGGCAAGCGGCTGCCCTATTTAAAACACGAAGCGCAGCACATATATCTGCGAGCGGGCACAACAACTTTTTCATTGTCAGTACCGATTTTTCTATATTGCGATGGAAAAGCCTCTTGTAGAATGCGAACTTAATTCAGCACAGGGATATATTCCAAATGGCAATCCAACCGGAAAGACGCCCAGGAAAGCCGCCGTGCGCCTTACTATATTCAAGCTAGAGATAGAAGGCGATGACGTGTTTGTGTTATAGCCACGAGCACAGTTAGTCCCTAAGCAGTTCCTGATACTATGATCGCAGTCACAAACAACGCTACGCCGGCAGATACCAGCAAAACGGGAAGCAGCCAGCGACGGGCCGTTTGTTCTAAACCAAGTTGCCCTATCAATAACGACATTACAAGGCCAAGCATTGCACTGACAAGCACAATAGAGCCAGAGATAAAAGCCCAAAAAATTTTGTGGGCCAATGGAACTATGATCACGATCGCCGGTATTCCGCTCAGAGGCAGCAAAACTTTCTGACCCGCGGATCTGCCCTCCACAATCAATAGCCATGCACCAAATAAGCTGAAGAGCAATGGCCAAAGAAAAAGATATGTACCTCCAGGAAAATACCAGCTCATAACCAAAGTCAGAGCGAGCCAGCCTAAGCAACTGCCCATCAGCAAATGTAGAGAATTTATTTTTTTTGAAAACCCTGCATATAGGGCCATGGCACAGGCTAGCCCAATGGCGCAAAAGGACGATATGTACAGTCCGGGATGATACCGCAGACCAGCATAAATCCTATGCGAATGCATGGCGTGTGCAGCCTGATAGCTTAGCCATGCTCCGAGCACCGTGACAGCAACGCCGGAAACCATTGCCAGCAGACCAAGCATGCAGCCGCCGATCCGAAGAAACTGGGTACGAAGACCTATATGCAAGACAGCGAATGTTATGACCGCTGCAATTCCGAGGAAAATGGCGCCGGTCAGGCCTGAATATCGCACCAGTGCCATTCCAAACACATCGAAATAAATCATGTTTGGGGATTTGGCTTCATCTCCGGTTGTGTTTCCAAACTCCCTGGCTAATTCCAGCATATAGTCGCCATGATGCTGCAAGCTTCCGGGCTCTATGTTTTGGATCGAATCGAATTTAGTGTGGTAATAGGCGAGTCCGTCAATGAACGCAAAATTCAGCCCGGAGTACCCGGCATGTCGAAACACAGTGAAATCGGTGTTGTTCGGCATGCGTTTGTATATTTCGTAGGAAAGCGAATTGGCAACGGGATGAGACACAGCTTGGCCAAAATGCCTGATAACCCAGCCATTCTGATCACTGGTTTCAAACATGATTGAAGGACCACGTATGCCGCGGGCCTCAAAGTTTAAGACAACATCAACATCCTTTGCCCACGGATGCTCCGCAACGAAAGCGCGAGCCCCCAGCAGATGAGTCTCTTCTCCATCAGTGAACAGAAAGATGATGTCTCTCTTGAGTTGCGGTAGCAACTTAAGGGCCCTTGCCGTTTCCAGAAGAGCGGCCACGGCAGCTCCATCATCGCTGGCCCCTGGGCCTGCAGCAACCGAATCATAGTGAGCAACCAACAGAATTGCTTTCTCCTGGCTGCTTCCTTGCAGACGGCAAGCGATATTCTCCACGGCGCCCTCGATTTTAAAACCGTGATCGTCGCCTGTGATTCTTTGCACCTGGGGATCGAGCCCTGTTTCATGAAGAGCGCGCAGAACATAGTCTCTTACTGCACCATGTTCAGGGGAGTTTATGGGATGCGGAGCGCGGGCGATGATAGAAAGATGCTTCATTGCACGGGCTGCTGAAAATGTGGAGAGAGGAGCTTGTTCCGATAATGGCCGCGGTGGACCATCCAATGAAATCATGGCGAGACCAACAACAATGAAACAGGCGAATACGATCAGGCCTCTGTAAGATTGTTTTTCGCTCGTGGGTGCCACAAAATCAGAAGAGCGGTGCGGAAGCGATGGAGCGGTGACCATAGGAGTCCTCTCACAAGGAAACGCGGCATCTTGCCGGAAAAATGGGCGTTAGCTGCAAACCTCACAGAACGCCGGCAACGTGGCTTAGTTCCAGGCTGGAAGGGTGCTCAGAACAGTGCTCTTCCACGTCAAAAATTCGCTTGGTCCTTGCCCCATGACTTGCTCGTCAAATTGGGCATCAAGCGCCACTAAGCGCTCCTGGCAACCGTTTTACCGCTGTTTCCGTTACCGTTCAGGAAGTGTTGCGCAATTTTCTTTCGATCAAGTTTCAGATTGGGCCGCAGAAAGCCGTTCTCCCGTGAAAACGCCTGGTCGCTAAAAATCACCGCATCTACCGTAAGGAATGGCTTGCGTTCATTGAGCTGATCAACGAACTGCTGAATTCGGATCCTGACTGACACGTCTTCTAACTTTTTGGGGAGGACGACGGCCACAAGATTCGGTGAGTCCTCGTGGGCAAACACCACAGAGCGCGCGACGTCAGGGCATGCATCAATTTCCGCTTCGGGAAGCTCAGGGTGGACCTTGTTTCCGCCGGAAGTCACAATCATTTCTTTCTTTCGTCCGATCAGGTAGAGATATCCATCTTTGTCAAACCTGCCTATGTCTCCCGTAGCAACCCGGTCCTGACTGATGAATGTCTGCTCTGCCTCACCGTCAGCACACTCGAAATAGGTTGAGGCAATCCGGTGCTCGCGAATGGCGATCACTTCTCCATCGGGAGCAAGTTCCACCCGTACTCCGGGTAGCAGCCTTCCGACAGATCCCAGCTTGCTGTCCCCCGGTACATTCAGGGCAATGCCACCGAACTCTGTCATGCCGTAGGTCTCATAAAGCGGTAGTTGCATTAGGCGAAAGAGCTCGAGCGTAGACTTTTTAATCCCGGCCATACCCGTGACCATGAAGCGCATTTTGCCACCTAAAGCTTCGTACGCATCTTTGAATAGCATCCGGGCAAGTCGTGCGCGCAGGGACTGCGAAGGCAGCATGCGGATAATCGATCCCGCGCTCAGCGCCGCCCAGCGTTTCCAAGTGGGGAGGTTGTAGAAGCGATTCTCGAAAGCCTCATAAAGCATGGGCGGAGCAATCAGAATGGTCGGATGCAGGTCTTTCAGCGCACGGAAGAGCCGGGTCGGGTCGGTCACGATGAGGTCAAATCCATACCACAAGGCCGAGTAATACATGAGGCGCTGCTGAAAGTTCGAAATGGGCAGGAATAGCAACAAGCAGTCATCCGGCAATGGTTGAACCCGTTGGGTGAATGCATCAACACTGGCCTCAATACCCTGCCGCCACAAGGTAAGCCCCTTCAGTCGGCCTGATGAGGCGGGAGAAAAAACCAATCCTGTCGTTTTAAACTCCCAATCCGCTGGCCCGGCGGCGCGAGGAATTGCCCGAATGTTCTTATTTTCTCCATCCAGAAAAGCGACAGCGGAGGACTGCGCCGCTGCCTTGTGATGCTTTTCTGAAGACGGCACCAGCAGGAGTGATAATGAATATTTGTCAATCAGCTCATCCGCGCTCAAGTGGGCAAAATCATCCGTAAACGCCACGGAAAGTGCCCGCAGGTCAAGAAGAGCCAGATCGTAGATGATCCATTCGTAGCAATTGCACGCCCAGATACCAATGCGGGTCCCAGGCTGGACTCCGCACTCCTTTAACCATGTGCACGCCGCCATTACATCCGCATAAAAAGTCTGGTGGTCTCGCTTAACAACTTTGCCTTTCTCGAATGTAATAATGACGTTCTGGTGCTTTTTCTCGGCGATATGCGAACTCAGTTTTCTGAGGTCCATGCCATACTCCTGTTCAGGAAGTCGCTACAGCCGAACACAAAATGCTCATGTCCGCGAGTTCAGCTTCAGTGCAATTTGAGATTGATTCAGGCGCACACGATCGAGACATCAATCCATCTGCATTTCCAAAGAACTCTTTGAGCATATTCGCCACGAATTCAGGCCGGTCATACAGGCAATAGTGTGTCGCATCTTTCACGTGTACGTGCCTTGCATGGGGGAAGAGGGCTGCAGCTTCAAACGAAGCAGCCGGCGTTGCAACCTGGTCGTATTCGGCGAATTCTTTTGAAGATTCCCAGCTGCGATAGTCAGTAATCACAGGACCAGGCTTCCTTTATAGGTGACTATCCCGTGTTCCACGGTGACTGACATCAATAAGTTTCATGCTTGTACTTGCTGAGAGGGACTGGCTCATTTTCAGAACTTACATACTGCTAAAGAACGGGCCGTACTAAGAGACTTTCTCCAGACCAGAAAATGTTGAAACTCCGCAGTTTCGTTCCGGGGGTTCCGCATTGGCCATTGCATTCTTTCCTGGCCTGCTGGGTTCCGGCAGCGTTGAAACTCCACACGAATCGGCATTGACGAGGTCGCGGCGGTGATGGGCCTTCAACTTCATCAGCACATTCGAAACATGGAACTTCACCGTGCTTTCAGAAATGCGCAACAATTGCGCCATTTCCCTGTTCGAGTATCGTTTGCGCAGAAGTTCAAGCACCTGATTCTCCCGCGAGGTAAGCATCTCTGCACCGCTGCTTACAGTAAAGCGTTGTGACGTAAGCTCCACGTAGATGCGAATGATCTCAGGAGATGCCCAAATGCGGCCCGCCGCGACTGCCTGAATGGCAGGACCAAGCAGATGCGAAGATTCAGCATGGGTGATAAAGCCAGCAATTCCCGAATGGAGCAAGCGCGCCACGTCAACTTCCGATTTAGCGGAATCGAGGGCAAGGAACGCACACCCAGGAATGGCTGCCGACAACCAGTCCAGATATTCAGTTAACGGAAGCGGCAAACCCCAAAGATCAATCAGAACTACGACACGCGAGCTCGCAGGAAAGGAATGAGCAAACTTCGCATGATCCATCAGGACCACTGGGACCATCTTGTTGGATCGAACAAGCTCAGCAAGATGATGTGCCGCCAATAAATGAAAAACAACAAGACCTACATGGATTGGAGTTGGCGTCACAGCTTGATCCAATTGGGATAAAGAACGTGCGCCAGATGCTGTTGCTGCTGAAAACATGGGGATGCCAATGGGTTATCCAAACCAACACGCCGGGGATTCCTAAAGATGGAACGTCGCCGGACTTTTTGAAAGTCTTGCTATTAATGATCGCGAGCTTACTTTCCAGATTGCGCGGCCTGCTCCATTTTCATCCGCAAGCTCAACGGGCGCATATCAGTCCAAACCTGGCCAATGTATTCCAGACACTCAGCCTTTGTTCCCGTTTTACCTGCATCTTTCCATCCGAGCGGCAATTCACGATGGGCCGGCCAAATCGAATACTGCTCTTCATGATTCATAACCGCTTTGTAAATGGTTTTGTCTTCGCTGTTATCCACTTCAGGTCTCCTTTAAATGACAAATACGGAGACAGACGTGAGTTCTTTCCATCTCCAAAAACCACTTCCCCTGACAAGAAGACGCTCAGGGAATTACATGCTTTGGCTGAAAGCAGGCTGCCGCCATTTCTAGACCAAACAAATGTTCAGGAAAGAACGAAATGAAGCTAGCCTAGTCAAAGCCTGCAGGTAACTGAATACCAGTTGCATAAAGCAGTTGTCAATGTGTCAAAGCGAAAAAGATTGCTTAACAAAATTTAGAGTAGAAGCTAATCACGCCATTAGTATACGAGCTACTCAGCATCTATTCCCTATTTGATATAAGTAACCCATACACTATTCCCAAATTGGTACATGCTTACCTTTACGGTATTCCAAAATGGGACAAAACATATCGCAGACTATTTCCCAAATTGGCACGAACACAGCCGCATCGCTTCCCAGATTGGCACGCAGGCATCGTTCTTTTGTGCAGATAAACAAAGGCGCAAAGGCGCATTCAGTTGAACTCAAGGACTTGGCACAAAGCGCCCGGCGATGAATCTTCCGCATTTCATTGAATGTTGGACAACGCCAGGTAAGTAATCAAATACCACTTGAGTGTATTCAGTAGATTGTGAGAGTGGGAAGGAGAGTCCGCAGTTGCTAGCGCCGCTATCCTTAAGTAGACTGTCAACACATGAATCCAACTCAAATAGCTCGCGCTCGATATCGCGTCATCTTTGCCAAAGACGCACAGGAACTTGAGGCTAAGCTAAACGACACGAATTTTGTCCCACCCGAATATGCAATTACACACCTTACATTCAATTCGGGACGTGCAGAATATCTGGTCATTCTCGAACGGGATTGAGCCTCTTTCTGAATGTTGCCCGCTCGACAATGCCGGGCCAAGAAAATTATTGCTGGGCTGTTTCATCGGCGTGACTGTATGACGTGTGCGATTTTTAAAGGTTAAGACTCCATGACGGCTAGGGGATCTGCAGTCAATTCCAACCTCTTGTGGTT
>DATBVH010000461.1:0-3598 GCA_036515395.1 Candidatus Angelobacter sp. | reverse complement strand
GAGAGCGGCGTGCAGCGCGGGTCGATTCAGTACATGTTCAAGTATCCGGGTGACCCGACGACGCCGGGATTTGCGTCGACCATCGATTTGCCGGAGTCGAAGCGCGTGCCGCCGGAACAAGCCGCGGACATGCCGAAGATTCCGACGACGCCGCTTTCGTACGGAGACGCGCAGCCTATCCTGCAAAATCTGGCTGGGCCGGAGACGCCGCGCGACTGGCAAGGCGCATTGCCGTTTACCTATCACGTTGGCCCCGGGCCGGTGAAGGTGAAGATGCACCTCAAACAGAATTATCGGTATTGGACCATCTGGAATGTGATCGGAAAAATTAAGGGGACGAAATACCCCGACGAATGGGTGGTGCTGGGGAACCATCGTGACGCGTGGGTGTACGGCGCGGTGGACCCGAACAGCGGTACCGCAGCGCTGCTGGAAACAGTCCACGGCTTTGCCGAACTGCTGCGGCGTGGCTGGAAGCCCGACAGGACAATCGTATTTGCCTCATGGGACGCAGAGGAAGAAGGGCTTATAGGAAGTACAGAGTGGGGGGAAGAGCACGAAAAAGATCTGGCCCACGCTGTCGCGTATTTCAATCTTGATGTCGCGGTTTCCGGCTCAAACTTTGGCGCGTCAGCGGTGCCGAGCCTGAAAGGTTTTATGCGCGACGTCACCAAAGTTGTCCCCAGTCCCAAGGGCGGCATGCTTTACAACGTATGGAAAGATGAAAAGATGGGACAGCCGCAGCGCCGTCCTGATGGCGGCGGGCGTAGCACTCCGAATGCGCATGTTGAAAACGACGTCCCCGTCGGCGATCTCGGCAGCGGGTCTGACTACAGCGTTTTCATTCAGCACCTGGGCATTCCTTCCACTGACATGACTTCCAGCGGTCAGTATGGCGTGTATCACTCGGCGTTTGACAACTTTAACTGGTTCAAGAAATTTGCCGATCCCACATTTGTTTATGAGCAGGAGATGGCGCGCGTCTTTGGCATTGAAGCGCTGCACATGTCGCAGGCTGACGTGCTGCCTTACGACTACGAGCTTTACGGCAAGGAAATCGGCGCTTACATCGATAGCGCACGCGACAAAGCCACACGCATGCTCGGCGCCGGCGCGCCTGATTTCAGCAAGGCGTCTGAAGCGGCAAAGCGCTTCATGAATGCCGGAGCAAAAGTTCTTGCGGTCCAGAAAAATCCGCCGCAGGATGCAGCCAAGCTCAATCAGGTTTTGATTTCCGCGGAGCGGGCGCTTCTATCACCGCAGGGTTTGCCCAATCGTCCGTGGTTTCGACATCTCATCTACGCGCCGGGACAGTACACCGGTTACGCCGCCGTGGTGATTCCCGGAGTGAACGAATCTATCGACGCAAAAGACGCGCAACTTACGACGGCGCAACTGCAGGTATTGACTGACGCGCTGAACCGCGCCGCCGCAGTTCTGGAAGGCTATATGTAAGGACTTGTTGCGCCTCGACCTGACTGATCAGGAAGGCACGAGCGCCTTCTCCAACTCCGCTGGCTCTGAAATCGGCGGCTTGCAGCTGAAGCCGCTGCAAATCACGGCCACCGTATGTCCTTTTTTGATAGCCGGTAAATTAGGGATAGTTTCCTCCAGCGCCGGCGGCAGCATCTGTGGCACTGCCTCGCCCTCTTGCAGATGAAGAACGGATTGGTTCAATGACAAATTCTTGAACGCCGCAGCCTCCAGTTGCTCGGCTCGCGCTCCGCTTCCGACTATCACTACCTGTGTGTGTGGATGCAAATACATTCCCAGCGCAATTCCATACGTTGAAGCAAATAGCCCGTAGTGCGCGGCTATTCCGGCAAAAGCTTTTAACGTTCCTTCAGCAAGATCACGGTGCTTTGCGTCATTGGTATAAGCGTGCAGCCTGAAAAGAGCAATCGCCGCCATGGGATTGCCGGCCGGTGTGGGCGAATCCTGCAAAGGCTTGCGCCGAGCTGCAAGCGCGCCCAGTACCAGACCATCGCCCACGTCTGGACCGCTGGCCATGTCAAAGAAGCCGCCTTCACGCGGATCATGGAACCGCGCAACCATGGCAGAGGCAATCTTCTCCGCAAAATGAAAATAGCTTAGGTCAGCGCTGGCTTCGTATGCATCCAGACATGCGATTGCGGTGAAGGCATAATCTTCCAGCACGCCGGGAACGCGGCGCTTCGCGGCCTGCGGATCTGAGTAGGCAAGCACGCGCTGCAAGCCCTGCTTTGCGTCCCAGCCCTGGGAAAGAATCCGATCGAGTGAGCGCAATGCAAAGCGGCGTGCATCGTCAAGCTTCAGCACGCGCGCTGCTTTGAGATAAGCGGAGATGCACAGCGCGTTCCAGCCAACGTAAACGGTCTTATCAATAAATGGAGTAGTGCGCTGCAATCGCGCAGCAAGCATTTTCTTCTTGGCTGAATCCAGGATCGTCTGCACTTCCTGCGGCGTCTTCTTTACTCGCTCAGCCACTTCTTCAATGCTGGCGCGCATATACAGCACGTTCTTGGCGGGATTGTGATGCATCTCGCCAACCTCGCCAATGTCGTAATGCAGCATGGCCACTTGCAGCTCGTCAGTGCTCAGCACGGCTTCGGCTTCGTCCAGCGTCCATGTGAAATAGTCGCCGTCATCATCCAGAGAAATGTCGGCATCCTGTGAAGCGTAAAAGCCGCCGTGCTCACGGTCAGAAAGAACCTCATCCATCCAGCGGACAATATCTTTGGCGACAAAAGCAAAGAATTCATTGCCGGTAAGCTGATAGCCATGAACGTAATTCTTGAGCAGCTCGGAATTGTCGTATGACATTTTTTCAAAGTGCGGAACAATCCAGTGCTCGTCCACGGAGTAACGATGGAATCCGCCGGCCAGCTGATCATAGACACCGCCGCGCGCCATCTTGTCGAGCGAAACAGTAATCACGTTCAGCAGTTCCGCACTGCCAGTCTCGGCAGCGCGTTGCATCAACAGGTCCATGGCGCTGGGATGAGGAAATTTCGGTGATGACCCAAAGCCGCCATGCTCAGGATCAAACAACTTCACGGCGGATTCCACCATGCTGTCAATCAACTCAGGCTTCAGCGATCCTGATTTCCCCGTAAAACCTTCAGCCTGGCTGATGGCGCTCATCACGCTCTCCGCCGATTCCAGCACGTCATTGTGTTTTTCACGATACGCCTGCGCCAGCGTGAGCAGCACACGGCTAAAGCTCGGGCGGCCCTGGTAATCCTGCGGCGGGAAATATGTCCCCGCATAAAACGGTTTGCCTTCAGGCGTAAGAAATGCCGTAAGCGGCCAGCCGCCCTGCCCGCTGATGGCCTGCACCGCAGTTTGGTAACGGCTGTCCACGTCGGGCCGTTCATCGCGGTCCACCTTGATGGCGATGAAATGCTCATTCACAATCGCAGCAATCTCAGGGCTCTCATAAGACTCGCGGTCCATCACATGGCACCAGTGGCACCACACCGCGCCAATATCGAGCAAGATAGGCTTGTTCTCGCGCTTCGCCGCTTCAAATGCTTCCTGCCCCCACTCATGCCAGTGGATAGGCTGGTGCATGGCGGAGCGCAGGTAAGAAGATGAGGCGTTCGAAAGAGAGTTGGTC